>SFWF01000156.1 GCA_004560045.1 bacterium
GTCGGTAAGCGCCGCTACGCAAACCCCGCCGTTATGCTCTACAACCTCTCGGACGGAGGTGTTGCCGTTGGGCAGAAGCGCTTTATCGCGGCGGAGCTTAATTATTTTTCCTTCATACATATATTCGGCAGATAACTGTTTTTCTTCTAAATTCATTAAATGCACCTTCCGTAAATATAATTTATTATAGTTACAAATTTGGAGTGAAAACAATGGGAAAGATAGTGAATGCGGCGGAATATGATTATATCGGGCGAAAAAAGCTTATGGATAAGCTTTGCGATGAGTATTATTATTTAAAACGCGGTGTGATAGGCAGAAGCTGTTTCGGTAGGGATATTACCGCGCTTAAATTAGGCTCGGCAGAGGAATACAGCCTTATTTCCGCCGCGTTTCACGGGAGTGAAAGCATTACCGCCGTAGTACTGCTGATGTTTGTTGAAAGCCTTTGCGAGGCAATTAAGACCGACGGTTACATAGGCGGCATAAACGCGCGCAGAGCATTAAACGGCAGGGGAGTGATCTTCGTCCCCTGCGTTAATCCCGACGGGTGCGAGATTTCCGTTTGCGGCGAAAAGGCGTGCGGAGAGCTTGCGCCGACAATTAAAAAGCTTTGCCAAGGTGATTTTAAGCATTGGAACGCAAACCTGAGAGGGGTGGATATAAACCATAATTTTTCCGCCGGCTGGGAGGAGCTGCACGAGCTTGAAATAAAGGAGGGAATTTACTGCCCCGGGCCTACACGCTTCGGCGGATACCGCCCCGAAAGCGAACCCGAAACCCTTGCTATGACCGAGCTGTGCAGAAAAACGAAAATACGTCACGCCGTTGCTCTGCATTCGCAGGGGGAGGTTATTTACTGGCACTACGGCGACAGTACGCCGCCGAGAGCCAAAAAAATGGCTGAAATTATGGCGACAACCTCGGGCTACGCACTTGATACCCCCGTAGGTTTAGCGGTGGGCGGCGGCTTTAAGGATTGGTTTATTACCGAATTTAACCGACCGGGCTTTACGGTTGAATTGGGTCGCTGTAACAACCCTCTTCCTCCTGAAAGCGCCGGGGAAATATATAACAGGGTAGAAAAAATGCTTATGCTTTGTACGGTGATGTAAATTTAAAGAAAGTTACATTTCAAAAAACAAAGGCCCCCTTGCCTAAAGGGGGCTGTCAGCGTAGCTGACCGGGGGATATGGGCTTTGCAGATACTTTATTGAATCCCTCTTGAGTGACAGCCGCTTTTGTTTAAAATTTACTCTGAAAGATCCTCAACTACAAGGGTGCGAACGCCGTTTTCATCGGTAACGGCCTTTTTCTCCTCAGGAGCCTTGTCACGTACAGCGAAGAACTTTTCGGCAACCTGCGGGAATAGGGCGTAGCTTAATACGTCCTCCTCGGACTTGCCTATGCCCTTGTCCTTCATTTCCTTGGCGTACTTTGTAAGCTCGGGTTCAAGCTGGTCGGCGGGACGGCAGGTTATAACCTTATCGTCGCCGATAGCCTTTTTGCGAACCTCCTCGTTAACGGGGGCGGGAAGTCTGCCGTATTCGCCGCGAAGAAGTCCCTTTGATTCCTTGGTGACCATCTTGTAGCGCTCGCCCGAAAGAACGTTAAGCACCGCTTGGGTACCGACAATCTGTGAGGTCGGGGTAACAAGGGGAGGATAGCCGAAATCCTTTCTAACCTTCGGAACCTCGGCGAGCACCTCGTAGTACTTATCCTCTGCGTTTGCCTGTTTAAGCTGTGAAAGCAGATTGGAAAGCATACCGCCCGGAACCTGATAAATAAGGGTTTTGGTGTCAACGTTAAGCACCTTGGGGTCGAGTATTCCCTCTGCCTTCATCTTGTCTGCAACCTTGCGGAAGTGGGCGGCAACCTCGCTTAAAGCGGTAAGGTCAAGACCTGTATCGCGCGGTGTGCCCTGAAGGGTTGCGACCAAAGCCTCGGTCGAGGGGTTGGCAGTACCGTTAGCAAAGGGGGAGAGGGCGCAGTCAACAATATCAACGCCCGCCTCAGCCGCCATAAGATAGGTCATATCGCCGGTACCCGTGGTATTGTGGGTGTGAAGATGAATCGGAACCGAAACATTCTCTTTAAGCTTTTTAATTAACGAATAAGCATTGTAGGGG
>SFWF01000053.1 GCA_004560045.1 bacterium
AAGGAGGAATTTTTATGAAATCAAGCTTCAGAAAAATAATCAGTCTTGTTCTTTCCGCTTTGATGATTTTCTCGCTTTGTACCGTCGCTTTTGCGGCCGGAGACAAAACGGATCTTCCGATCGTTTACATTGCAGGAAGAAGTGCAAGAATTTACGCACCGGACGGAACGTGCATTTATCCGAGAAGCGAAAACATTGAGCCGGGCTTTGACGAGGTGGAGTATACAAAGTCTATCATACCCGATATTCTCAAGGCTCTTGGAAAAAGCATGGTCACCGATGACTGGGATTCTTACAGCGATACCGTGTATGACCTGATTGCTCCGCTTTTTGAGCAGATTCAGCTTGACGAAAACGCAGACCCCGAACCGGGCACAAAAATTGCCATGTATCCCGAGCCGAAGAAAAAATCAAGCAACTTCCAGCTTTTCGACTATCAGTTCCAGTATGACTGGCGAATTGACCCGTGTCTGCTTGCCGATGAGCTTGCTGTTTTCATCGACAAGGTTCTGACGGCTACGGGTGCTTCTCAGGTTGAAATCGTCGGACGCTGTCTCGGCTCAACGATCGTGAACGCTTATCTTGAAAAATACGGCGACGAGGGCAAGGTTGCAAACGTTGTTTTCCACGTTCCGACAACCGCAGGCTCGATGACAATCGGTTCGCTTTTCTCCGGTCAGGTTAAATTCAACGCCGAATCTCTCGACCGCTATGTTGCCTATTACATGAACGACACCAACCACCGCTTCCTTGACGGCGACGAAACCGCACAGTTCATCGCTGCATTTTCCGCCTTTATTACACAGGCGCAGGTCATGGGCTACGGTGCAGACGTACTTAACTATGTTTTCCTGAAGGTCAGAGACAATCTTGTCAAGCGCCTTGTCAAATCCCTGTTCTTCTTCCCGACCTATTGGGCAATGATCGATGACAGATACTACGAAGATGCCAAAACTTTCGTTTTCGGCGAAGAAGGCAGCGCAGACCGTGAAACCTATAAGAAGTATATCGAAAAAATCGACAACTATCATTATACCGTACAGATGAATTACGAATCGACCCTTACAAGGCTTCATGACAAGGGTATGAACATCTCCGTTATCGCAAAGTACGGCGGAAATCTTCTTCCGGTCAACGAGGGCTGTGACGCTCTTGCGGACGGCAGAATCGAAACCTCCTCGCTGTCCTTCGGCGCAACGTGTTCGCTTATGCACACCAAGCTTTCCGCAAGCTACATTGAAAAAGCCAAGGAAAAAGGAACCGACAAGTACATCTCGGCCGACAGAAAAATTGACGCTTCCACCTGTCTGTTCCCGGACAGCACATGGTTTGTAAGAGGACTTGAGCACGCCTCTTTCCCGCAAAGCGTTGACCAACTGATTCTGTTCTGCTTAAAGCACCCGGGTCAGGCGACCGTTTGGGAAAACGAAAGCTATCCGCAGTATCTTGACTATGACCCTGATACCGGTGCGATTTCTCCGGTCACCGGCAACAGCAAGCAGGATAAGATCTGGACAAACGATTTCTTTCAGGCCGTTTTCCGCTTCCTGACCGCTTTGCTGAAAATCCTCGTGAAAGTAATCAGCGCATAAGAGACAAAAGCCGCGTCCGTCTGACGAAAGTCGGACGGATTTTTTTATCCGGATTTTTCTGATGTTCGGTAATATTTGCCGATCGGAATTATAATTTGTTTCCAATGTGCTAATATATAAATTATAAACAAAGGTTATTCACGTTTTGTCATTTTTTGTGATTTTTTTGAATCTTTGCTCTCTATTGTGCTTTAGGCAGCTCTACAGTAAAGGCCGTCAGACTATCCGAAGAACTGACGGTAACGCTTCCGCCGTGAAGCTCGACGATCCTTTTTACGATCGCAAGGCCTACGCCGTTACCTTCGCCGCTGTGGGATTCGTCAGCCTGATAGAATTTTCCGAATATCTTACCGATATGCTCGGGGGCTATTTCACTTCCGGTATTTGTTATTTTAACCGATACGGTGTTCTCGTTTTCGGTTATGAAAACGTTAACCGCCGAATACTCGGGAGAAAATTTAATAGCGTTATCAAGCAGATTTATCCATACCTGCTTTAAAAGCTCCTCGTCGGCCGAAATGCTTATCTCTCTGAAATCAAGCGAAAATTCGGTGTTCTTCTTTGTCCACTTGTTTTCGAGAAGCAGTAGGCAGGAACGTATCTGCTCCGAAAGATTATAGCTTTTTACCTCGGTCAAAATGGTTTGATTTTCAACCTTGGTAAGGCTAAGCACGTTGTTGGCCATGCTTGCAAGGCGAAGAGACTCTTCCTCGATTATCGCAAGGTATTCCTCTTTTTGCTCTTCGGTAAGGTTTCCGCGTCTCAGTAGCTTTGCAAACCCGGCAATAGATACGATAGGGGTTTTAAACTCGTGTGAAAAGTTGTTGACGAAATCGCTTCTGAGCATTTCGGTACCCTCAAGCTCTTCGGCCATCTTATTAAAGCTTTCGCTTATTTCCTTAAAGGTAGGATGTGCGCTCAGTGGCCTTCCGAACTTGAGCCTTGCCTTGAAATCCCCGTTTGCCAGGCGATTTATCTGGTTTATCATTCGGTTAAGGGGCTTAAGAGGGTATTTGATAGCCAAAAAGGTTACTCCTATTCCGATTACAAAGCTGGTTATCGAAAGATATACAAGGGTAGGAGTCAGGTCGAAGCTAAGCTCCTCACTTTTCCCGCCGAGACCCATCCAGCCAAGCCGAGAAAACAAATGGGCCGTGGCCGAAGCTACCGCAATTGAAATCGCAAGAATAACGAATATTACAATAACGAAGGTAATGGTCAGCGAAAACCTGTTATTTCGGTCGGTTTTAGTAAGCTTTGGTTTTCTCATTTGTTTTTAACCGCCTTATAGCCGAGGCCTCTTACCGATTCTATGGTAAATTCCTCATAGTTTTCAAAGCGTTTTCTGAGCCGTCCGATATGAACCGTAACCGTTTCCCAACCCGTAGCGCTGCTTACTCCCCATATCTCATCCATAAGCTGAATACGGGTGAAGATCTTTCCGGGGTAGGAGAGAAGCTTATAAAGAAGCAAAAACTCCTTTTGAGGAAGCTCCTGAACGTCGTTTCCCTTTGTTACGGTAAGAGAATCGTAGTCGAGAACAAGATCTCCTATAACGATCCTTCGGTCGCTGGCGATCTTAGCTCTCCGAAGAAGGGCCTTGATACGAAGAAGCATCTCAACCTCGTCGATAGGCTTGGTCATATAATCGTCGGTTCCGACGAGAAATCCCTTTTGCTTATCTGCAGGAAGCTGTTTTGCCGAGATCATCAGTATCGGAAGATTGTCGTCCGCCTCGCGTACCGCCTTGGTAAATTCGTAGCCGTCCATATTCGGCATCATAATATCGACTATAATAAGATCGATATGCTCGCTATCCATAACCTTAAGGGCGTCAAGGCCGTCGGTTGCGGTAAAAACGGTATACTTTTCGGCCTCTAAAACCGCCTTTAACAGAAGTCTTGTGTTTTTATCATCATCAACAACTAACAGGTTGAACATTTTATGCACTCCTTCAAAAAGTTAAAAATATGATAAAACAACAAGGTAAACTTTAACTAAACTATATCCCTTAGCGATAGTTTTCCTCAAAATCCGAAAGCTTGTCGGTAAAACTGAAGGTGATTTCCGAAGAGTAGCTTTCATCGGCCTCAAGATAGGGTAAAACGCCGTTTTCTCTCATCTTTGTTCTGGGAGAGGGATAGCAGTTTCCGGGTTCTATTCCGAGAACATAGTCGCGTCTGCCCATCATCTTCCATTCTGTAAGGCAGGGGAGAGCCTTCTTATCGTAGGAGAAGGTAACGCCAACGCCGGCGTCGGGGCTGAAAATTCCGGTATGAACGAGGCCGTCGGAAAACTCCTTGGGATCGAAGCAATAGCAGCGCTCGACAAAGCCCTGCTGAGGCTTTTCCATAGTCGTGGCAGTGTCGATGTATTTCTGCTCTTCCTCACTATCTGCCCACATCTTTTCGTTCGGGAACTTCACAACGCTGTTTTCGTTCAGTAAGGGATAACCCATATTGCAGTGGTAAAGAACGAGAAATTCGGCCTTGGCTTCGCCCTCGTTGGTCACCGTATCGCTCATAGTGAACTTGTTTTCGGTATAGGAAAGGGTATAGGTTCTTTTTAAAACCATTCTGCGGCCGAAGAGCACGCAGTCGCGAACGGTAGCCTTAACGATAAGAGCTTCATCGGTCTCTTCAACGCTGTAGCCCTCTGCGGGAGCGTTTCCGATCCTTCCGTGCTGAGGAATGTATTCCCCGTTATCAACGCTGGCACCTCCTGCGCCTTCAAAGCCGACGGTGGTGCAGAAGCCTGCGGTAAAGTTGCGTAAAAAGCCTGCGTCGTCTGCGTCGTAGTAGGAGGGATGCACGTTTCCTGCGGGGGTCATATATCCCATATTTTTTCCGTTATAGGTAACGCGGTAGGGGTCGGCGCAACGGTCAAGCGCTACCCAGAGCTCAAGACCGATACCGTTTCTAAGGTATAAAAATTTCATTCCCTGACCTTTTCCGTTCTGAAGAACGTATTCCTCTGCACCGCGGGTCTGCAAGGGGTGTCCAACGTAAAATTTCATAAAGCGTATCTCCTTAAAATACAAAATATAGCTTTTATCGCATTTTACATCAAAATCGGTCAACTGTCAAATAAAACAGTTTTCTTGAGGTAAATGATCGAAACAGTGTACAAAAGTGTACCAAAATCTTACAATCGTACATTGAAAATAGGCCGAAAAGGTGTTATTATATAAATAAATGAGGTGACTTTGTTATGAGTAATAACTCTAACGGTATAGTAGTCGCGGGTAATATAATCGTCGATATAGTAAAAACCGTCGACTGTTATCCCGAAATCGGAATGCTTGCGAACGTAAGCTCGGTTTCAAGAGCTGTTGGAGGTTGCGTTTCCAATACGGGAATCGACCTTAAAAAAATCGACCCGTCTCTTCCCGTTTCCGCTATCGGAAAGGTCGGAAAGGACGACGTAGCCGACTTCCTTTTAGGTCAGTTTGACAAATACGGCTTAGAGAGAAGCGGAGTAACGTTAAGCAAAACTCAGCCCACCAGCTTCAGCGACGTTATGAGTATGCCCTCGGGAGAAAGAACCTTCTTTCACGGACGCGGCGCCAATGCCGAGTTTTCTCCTGCCGATATAGATATCGACTCTCTTTCCTGCGATATTTTTCATATTGGATACATACTGTTGCTCGACGCTATGGACGCGAAGGACTCCGAATACGGTACCGTAATGGCGAGACTGCTTGCCGAGGTTCAGAAGAGGGGAATAAAAACCTCTATCGACGTCGTCAGCGACAGCAGCTCCGACTACAAGTCGAAGATACTACCCTCACTTAAATACAGTAACTACGCAATTATGAACGAGATCGAAAGTACGATGCTTTCCGACCTTGACGCTTACGACGAAAACGGTAACGTAATTACCGAGAACATAAGAAAAACAATGGAGCTTATGGCTGCGGCCGGAGTAAAGGATAAGATAGTTATTCACTGCAAGGACGCAGGCTTCTGCTATGACGTTGCCACTAAGCGCTTTACCTGCGTGCCCTCCTTAAATATTCCCAAGGGAGAAATTAAGGGAAGCGTCGGAGCGGGAGATGCCTTCTGCGCAGGAACCCTTTACGGAATCTATAACGGCTGGGACGATGAAGAGATACTTAAATTTGCTTCCGCCTCTGCCGCCTGCAACCTCTTTGCCGAAAACTCGATAGACGGTCTGAGAGAAAAAGCAGAAATAGAAAAAATCGCCGAAAAATACGGCAGAAAAGAGATTTGATTATGTTAGTAACCTTAAACGACGTACTAAAAAAAGCACAGGCAGAGCATTACGGAGTCGGCCTTTTTAATACCACCGATACCGATATGGCTCAGGCCGTAATCGAGGCCGCAGAGGAAATGCGTTCTCCCGTTATAATCGGAACCGCCGAGGTTCTCCTTTATGCGGGCGAGCTTAAGCTTATCGTTCCATCTATCCGTGCCCTCGCAGAGCGCGCAAGCGTTCCCGTAGTTCTTCATTATGACCACGGCCTTACCTTCGACCGCTGTATCGAGGCTTTAAAGCTCGGCTTTACAAGCGTTATGTTCGACGGTTCGGCAGGGGATAGCGACAAGAATATTGAAGCTACCGCCGAAATGGTCAAGATCGCTCATTCTTTCGGGGCTTCTGTTGAGGGTGAGATAGGTCACGTAGGACAGGCCGAAACCAACGACGGTCTCCTTACCGATATGTATACCACCCCCGGGGAAGCTGTCGATTTCGTTGCCGCTACGGGTGTTGACGCTCTCGCAGTTGCTATCGGAACCGCCCACGGTGCATATAAGACCAAGCCCTGCCTTGACATCGAAAGACTTAAGGCCATTCGCGCCGCTACCGATACTCCGCTGGTGCTTCACGGCGGCTCGGGGCTTTCCGACGACGACTTCAGAAACACTATTGCCGCAGGTATCGCCAAGGTGAATATCTTTACCGACCTTTGCGTTGCGGGTAATGAGGGAATGAAGAAGGGCCTTGCAGCAGATATGGCATATCTCGATATCCGTAATCTTAAGGTTGAAGAAATGAAGAAGGCCGTTATAAACAAGATGACCCTCTTCGGTTCACAGAATAAGGCATAAAAAACGGCCGCCGAGGCAGCCGCTTAAAAATCAGGTTTTCTTTGCGTATTTGTCGGGATATGATACCGAATCTGCATACTGCTTTGGTGTCATACCCGTCTCCCGCTTAAACACGCGGCAGAAATAATGCGGATTATCAAAGCAAAGGAAGTCTGAGATCTGAGAAATGGTATAAATTTCTTTTCGAATAAGGTATTTGGCTTCGCTTATCTTCAGGTCTGAAAAATAACGGGTTATAGATTTACCGCAGTTATCTTTAAATACCGACGATATGTAGGTCCTGCTGAATCCAAGCTCCTGAGCAATGCTATCGATTTTAATTCTTCCGTAAACCTTATTGGTAAGAATATCGATGATCTGAAGGGTAAGCTTGTCGTAGTTTTTGTTGCGAGTGTCTTCTATTTTCGGAAGTGTTGCCGATCTTATAAGCTTTATGAGAAGCATTTCGAGGTTCAGCTTAATAAGCTGCTCGCTTCCTATCAGACCGTCTGCGCGCTTGACAAGCTCCCGTTCATAAGGACTGTCGTCTGCGAGAAAATAGGCTTCCTGCCCGTCGGAGATCATCTCCGAAATATATTTTCTAAGCGGAGTAGGAACGTTAAGCCGCTTGTTTTCGAAATATTTCATACCCTCAGAAGGGCAGTAGAAGGTAATTATAAATACCGTCGGCGGATCGGTGGGGTCGGAAGCGATGGCGTGGAGCCTGTTCGGACTGTGAAATACTATTTCGCCCGTACTTAGCGAATATCGATCTTCCCCCGAGGTAACGATAGCCTTTCCTCTGTCGATATAAACAAGTTCCCAATAATTATGGGTTTCTCCGGGAAAGGAGAAGTCCGATTTAAATTCAAAATAATGTATTGACATTATCTGCTTTACGTTAACAATCAGGTTGACCGAGTTTCTTCCGTAGCGTGGCTCCATAGGGCCGCCTCCTTTTACACAAATGCACCAAACAAGTGTATTTATTTAACCTTGTCGACGAAATATTAACATAAAACCGAATAATTGTCAATATATTGCAGGAGGTATTTTTATGAATGTTTTAGCAATTTCATGTCATCCCGATGATATGGAGATCTGCTGCGGAGGAACGCTTCTTCGCTGCAAGGAAAGAGGAGACAATGTAACCGTTTGTCACGTTGCCAACGGCAATATGGGTCACGTTGTTATCGAAGCCGACGAGCTTCGCCGTATCCGTATCGGTGAGGCAAAGAAGTCCGGTGAATCGGCAGGCTTCAAGGTAGTTACCTGCGACGTAGGCGACCTTCTCGTTAACTCTGCCGATAAGGCTCAGCACGATAAGCTTGTTGAGATCATCCGTGCCGCAAACCCCGATTTCATCATCACTCAGGCTCCCGACGACTATATGGGCGACCACGTCGAGACCTCTAAACTTGTATTTAAGGCCGCATTTGCCGCCACCGTTCCTCACTACGAGCCTCAGCTCGGAGAGGCCTGCAATGTTGTTCCGATCTATTATATGGATAACTCTTGCCTTCTCGGCTGCGAGCCTACCGAATACGTAGACATCTCGGATCATATTGAAACCAAGCTCAATATGCTCGCAAATCACGAGAGTCAGCTCGTTTGGCTTAGGGATCACGATGACGTCGACGTTCTTGAAAACACCCGTGCTATGGCCCGCATTCGCGGACTTCAGTGCGGAGTTCAGTACGCCGAGGGCTTCCGTCAGTGTATGACCGATCACCGTATAGTTGCGAAGCGTATGCTTCCTTAAATATAATTAAAGGAGAAAACCGTTATGGATTTTAATTCTACCGTTAAAGGCTCTGCCCTTGAAGGCTTCTATCCTGCAGGATGGGACTTCGAAAAGATCGACGCTTGTATCGACAAGCCCGAAACCGTTTGTGACCGTCAGGCACATTGGAACGAGGGATTTACCCCCGTTATGTGCGACTCTCTCGGCGAGTTCGAGACCTATATGGGTCACGAGATCGCAATGCAGATCAGACTTGCAAAGGAAAGAAACGAAAAGATCGCTTTCATTCTTCCCGTAGGACCTATGGGAATGTATAAGTGGGTCGTTTACTTCCTTAAGGAGTGGAAGATATCCTGTGAGCACGTTTACACCTTCAATATGGACGAGTGGGCAGACGGCGACGGAAACACCCTTCCCGCCGACAACACCGGTTCCTTCAAGTACGCTATGGAGCAGGCTCTCTTTAATCCCCTCGGCGAGCTTACCGTTCCCGAGAATCAGAGAAACTTCGCTACTAAGGACAATCTTCCAACCTATCCCGATAAGATCGGCGCATTAAAGGCCGAGGGCGCAAAGCTCGTTCTCGTTTACGGTATCGGCCGTATGTGCCACATCGCTTTCTGGGAGCCCACCTTTGCCGCTGACTACGCTACCGCTGCAGAGTGGGAAGCCGCACCCTACAGAATCGGTGCTAAGATTCATCCCTTAACCGTTGAGCAGAATGCTCTTACCAGCTTCAAGTCGAGAACTCCTCTTGTTCCCTGCAGAGCTAACACCATCGGACCCGGACTCTTCCTTAAGGCCGACTATGCTATCGGCGGTGCCGACGGTACTCTTGGCCGCGGAATGCAGTGGCAGGGACTTTCCTTCTGGATGACCCTCCGTCACGAGAAGACCCCCTGGATCACCTCTACCTATATTCCCACTCTTCCCGGACGTCTCTTCTTCCTTAATGAGCTTGCAGGCCCCCTCGAGGCAGAGTGCAACTAATCAATATCTAATTTACCCGACCCGAGGAATTACCGAGGAATTTCCTCGGGTCTTTTTGTTGACATCTTTTGTTTGCTGTGGTAAATTTACTATATTGAATTAACCGTCTGATAAGAGGTCAAGAGTATGCTAAAATATCTTAAAAATCTTGAAAATCGTCTTACCGAAGACCAAAAGGAACATATATTAAGAAACTTGAAAAGAGAGATGCAATTATGAAATTTATACCCTATACCGACCCTGCCTTCCGTTTTACCGGAGTATGGCAGGAGAACGAAAACGGCGAAATCGTTTCTTACAAGCTATCTGCTATGGCCGAGGTGGGCTTTACGGGAAACCGAATCGATCTTCTTTGCCGCGGAGGTGGAGAGGGAATAAGATGGTTCATTGACGATAAGCCGGTAGAGGCTAAGAATACTGTCTCGGGCTACCGTTTCGATACCGAGCCGGGTAAGCATTCCCTTAAATTTATCGTCCGCCTTTCCGACAGAATTTATATAAGCGGAGTAAAGGTAGGGGAGGACGAGAGTCTTTTCGCTACCAAGGAGCGTCTTTATATTCACTTTATCGGTGACTCTATAACCGCAGCAGAGCGCAGCTTTGCTTTTCAGTGCGTTGAAGATCTGGATGCCGATTATTGTATAATCGCAATGGGAGGAATGGCGGTCTGCGACGGCTTCGGCTGGTACTCTAACGCAGGTCAGCCTTACGGAGATCCCGAACGTCTCGGCATGGAAACGATGTATTGGAAGCTGGCAAATATGGGTTATATCGAGGATCTCGGCGATTATAACTTTAAATACTGCCGTACCCCCGATATAATTTCGGTATTTCTCGGAACGAACGACTATCTCGACAAGCCTGCCGATGAGGAAGCGGGAAATCTCGAAAAGTTTAAGGTTCATTATGCCGCCTTTATCGAAAAAATACGTAAGCAGTTCCCGAAGGCGCCTATCCTTATTCTGCAGGCCTTAAGCGACAAATACTGCAGAGTAAGGGGTATAAACGCCGCTTACGATATCATTAAAGAGAAGGTCGATAATTGTTATCTTGTAGACACCGACAAATGGGGAATCGAGATTTCCGAAGACGGAACCCATCCGACTCAGAAAGGTTACGACGACCTCGGAAGCAAGCTTGCCGAATATATGAAAAAATTCCTGTAAAACTTAAAAGCTCCCGATTATTTTACAGATCGGGAGTTTTTGTTGTTAAATCCA
>SFWF01000006.1 GCA_004560045.1 bacterium
AGGTTTTTCCGGCATACCGGTGCTTATAAGCGAGATAGAGGTCAATCGAAACAATATAGATAACAATGAAGCGACTGCTTCTTATGAATATGGGGAATATTCAGCACAGATAAAATTTTATTATGCCGGACTTGAAATACTCGCAAGAACTCAAAACTTCACCATCAGTGAGTGTAGCGAATCGTATGCAGGTAATATTCGCGACGATTTATTATGCATAAATTCGAAGATTACAGAGATTACGTCTGCAAATGAAACTGCACACGAAAAAATCAAACGATTGAAAAATTTTGGTGTTTTTGCATTGCCGTATGTTATCAAAGAAATAGAAAATGGTAATATAGATTATGAAAGTTTTTTTGCGGCCGCCGGATTCCACCTGTCGCATCAAAAATTTGCAGAACTTACCGATGTTAATTCGTTCGATTATAATCCTAACGTATGGAAAACAAATGAATATTTGTTGGGTGCTGACGATTTTGATTATAAGCTCTGGCTGGAGGAAAATAAGGAAGATTTAGATAATCTCTTTAAATTCCTTGATGCCTACTGCGCCGAATACGAAGCGGAAAACAAGTAAATTACAACTTCTTCATACCTTCCCGCAATATCGCGGGGAGGTATGTTTTTATGTTAAAATAAAATTTATAAAAATTTATAAAAATTGGGTCTTCTATTTTGGGGAAATATTTGGTATAATATTTTTGTATGTAAACTTGTAAAGGTGATAATATGAATATTACCGTTGACGGACTTAAAATAAACTATACCGACGAGGGCACGGGAAAGCCTGTTTTACTGCTTCACGGATGGGGCTCCTCAAACGTAGTTTACAGGGGCATCATAAACACCCTTTCCTCCCGTTGCCGCCTTATAGCCCCCGATTTTCCCGGCTGCGGCGGAAGCGACACCATGGCCGAGCCCTGGACCCTCGAGGACTACAGTAATTTTGTATTAAAGTTTTTAGATGCTTTAGGTATTAAAAACCCCATTATGATGGGTCATTCTCACGGCGGCAGAGTAACCCTCTATATGACCGCCAAGGGACTTGTTAACCCCGAAAAGATAGTTCTTTTAGACGCGGCGGGGCTTATCCCGAAAAAAAGCTTTAAGCAGAAATTCAGAGCTAAAAGCTTTAAGGTTATAAAATGGTTTTTGACCCTCCCCGTAATAAGAAGGTTTTCGGGCAATCTTCTCGATAAGGCGAGACGGCACTACGGAAGCGCCGACTATAACGCGGCACCCGAGGTGTTACGTAAGACCCTCGTTTCCCTTGTTAATACCGATTTAAGGGATATTTTACCCAACATTAAATGTCCTTCCCTTCTTATATGGGGCGAAAACGACGACGCTACTCCCCTATCGGATGCGAAAATTATCGAAAGCCTTATTCCCGACGCAGGTCTCTGCGTTATAAAGGGCGCGGGGCATTTCAGCTTTTGTGAAAGGCCCTATGAGGCTCACGCCATTATAAACAGTTTTATTTAGAGGTAAATTTATGTTCTATTTTGCCACAGCGGTACTTGCCGTCTCGGGGATAATGTCCCTTATCAGGCAGTATCAGATGCTTCAGCAGAACTCCTATTTTGCGAAAAGATATTTCGGCTGGATAGGGTCGGATATAAAGCCGATATTTCTTATAATAAGGCTCGTAATGCTCGGTCTTCTTATCTGGGCGGTGGTCCTTTCGGGAGATATACTTAGTAACAGTCTGACCCTTTTTGCCGCCTGCGCCCTATATTTCGGCTGGCGCGGAGTAGCGGATAATTCGAACTCTATAAAGAAGCTTGTTTTTACCGCAAGAATTAAGCGTATGTTCTTTTTCTCGGGTGCGGTGCTTTTGGCTTTAGGTCTTTGCGGAAGTCTTATACAGGGAATAGCGGGAACGGTCTGCACCGTGGCGCTTACCCTGCTGTCGCTCTTCCCCGAGTTTTTATGCCTTCTCTCTCTATTCGCGCTGAAGCCGGTTGAAAAGCTCGTTGCAAGGCACTATATAAACGACGCTAAAAGGATTTTAAAAAGCGTTTGCGACCTGGAGGTGGTCGGAATTACCGGTTCCTACGGAAAGACGGGAACAAAATACATTTTAACCCGAATACTAAGCGAAAGGTTTAACGTTCTCTGTACCCCCGAAAGCTTTAATACCCCTATGGGCGTGGTTCGGACCATCCGCGAAAGGATGCGGGCCGATACCGAGATCTTCGTCTGTGAGATGGGGGCGAAAAACGTCGGAGATATTAAGGAAATTTGCGACATCGTTCACCCCGACACGGGACTTATAACCTCGGTAGGACCTCAGCATTTAGAGACCTTTAAGAGCATAGATAACGTGTTTAAGACCAAATTTGAGCTATTTGACGCAGTAGCCAAAAAGGGCGGAGAGGTTTTCGCTAACGGAGATAATGCCGTTATCCGCGAACGGGCCGACGGCTCGGTTATTCTTTACGGAAGTGACAGCGGCTTTAAATACAGAGCCGAAAACGTAACGGGCGGCAGAGGCGGAGCCTCCTTCGACCTTGTTTTAGGGGAAGAAAGGGTTTCGGTCACGACCAAGCTTTTAGGAAAGCATAACGTTTTAAACATCGTCGGCGCGGCAGGACTTGCCTACACGATGGGCGTATCGGCCAAGGATATCGCCTTCGCCATATCGAGACTTACACCCACCGAGCACCGACTTGAAATGAAATCCTCGGTTAAGGGCTCTCTTCTTATCGACGACGCGTATAACGCTAATCCCGAGGGCTGCTTAGAGGCGGTAAACGTACTCGGCTCCTTCGAGGGTATGCAGAAGGTTATTATTACCCCCGGCCTCGTTGAGCTCGGCGATAAGGAATACGAATACAATAAGGCCCTCGGTACCGCGGCGGCAAAGGTCTGCGACAAGATAATCTTCGTCGGTATTAAGCGCAGTGAGCCGCTCGTCGACGGGGTACGCGAGACCGAATTCAATGAAGAAAATATGTTTATAGCCTCCTCCTTTAAAGAGGCTATGGAGATATATTCAGACTTTGCAGACGAAAACAGCGTCGTTTTACTTGAAAACGACCTTCCCGACAACTATTTGAAATAAGGTGGATATATTATGAAAACAACAGTTGCGTTTATATTCGGATGCCGCTCGGTCGAGCACGAGGTATCTATTATTTCGGCCGTTCAGGCTATGCGTGCGGTAAACAGAGTCAAATACGACGTTTTACCCATCTACGTTACCAAAACGGGCGAAATGTACACAAGCGACAAGATGCTTGAAATAGAGCCCTTCCGCGATATGAAGACCCTTATTGCCGAAAGTGAGCCCGTTACAATGATTAAATCGGGTAACGATGTCGTCGTTCACTTCCTTAAGCAGAAGATGTTCAAAAAGAAGGAGGACATCGTTATAAACGTTGCCTTTCCCGTCGTTCACGGCACCAACTGCGAGGACGGAACCCTTCAGGGCTATTTAGAGTTTTTAGGACTCCCCTACGTTGGCTGTGACGTACTGTCTTCTGCCGTAGGAATGGATAAGGCGGTATTTAAGTACGTTATGCAGGCGGCGGGGCTTCCCGTCCTCGACTGTAACTGCTTCTATGCCCGCGAATATTCCGAAAACAGAGAGGCTATAATAGAAAGCGCCGAAAAGGAGATCGGCTATCCTATGATAGTAAAGCCGGTAAACCTCGGCTCCTCGGTCGGTATCTCCAAGGCTAAGGACAGAGCCGCTTTAATCGACGCTATCGAGCTTGCGGTATCCTTTTCCGATAGGGTACTTATCGAGCACGCGGTAACCGCAATAAGAGAGATAAACTGCTCGGTCGTGGGAGATACCGACGAATGCTCCGCATCGGTTTGTGAAGAGCCATTTATGAACGACGAAATTCTTTCCTATGAGGATAAGTATATAGGCGGCGGTAAGAGCTCGGGTAATGCTAAGGGTATGGCTTCCCTTGCCCGAAAGATTCCTGCCGACATAAGCGAGGAAAAATCGAACGAGATAAGAGAGCTTGCCTGTAAGGTATTTAAGGCTTTAGGTGCCGCAGGCGTCGTTCGAATCGACTTTATTATCGACACCGAGTCCGATAAGGTCTACGTCAACGAGGTCAATACCATTCCCGGCTCCCTCTCCTTCTATCTTTGGGAGAAGACCGACCTGCCCTACGAAAAGCTTATCGACAAGCTTATTTCCCTCGCCTTCAGAAGAAGCCGCAACCGCGAAAACCTCACCTTTACCATCGATACCAACATACTTTCGGGCGTTTCCTTCGGGGCAAAGGGAGCTAAGGGGAGCAAGCTGTAATGACGGGACTTCTTCTTAAACTCTTTGTAAAGGAAGAATCGGGAACAACTGAATACCGAAAAAAATGCGGCACCTTTGCGGGTGCCGTAGGAATTATATGCAACCTGTTTTTGTTCGCGTTAAAGCTTACGGCAGGACTGCTTTCCTCCTCTATCTCCATACTTGCCGACGCCTTTAACAACCTTTCGGATATGGGCTCCTCCCTTGTGACGATATTAGGCTTTAAGTTGTCGAGTAAGCCTGCCGACCCCGATCATCCTTACGGACACGGACGGTTTGAATACATTGCGGCTCTTATCGTTTCGGGACTTATAATGATTATGGGCTTCGAGCTTTTAAAAAGCTCTGTAGAGAAGATAATTCATCCCGTAGCGCCGAGACTCGGGTATTTATCGGTTATACTTCTTTCGGTATCGGTTCTTATAAAGCTCGGGATGTTTTTCTTTAACCGAAAGGTCGGAAAGGCCATCGATTCAGCCACTCTGAGGGCTACCGCTCTCGACAGTCTTAACGACACCCTTTCGACCACCGCCATACTCGTTTCGGTCATCGTTATGATGATATGGGGAATAAACATCGACGCTTATATCGGACTTATCGTTTCGGTATACATACTCTTTTCGGGAATCAAGACGGCGAAGGATACTATCGATCCGCTACTGGGTCAGCCTATCGACGAAAAGACCGCAAAAAGCATTGAAAGCGAGATAATGAGCTTCGAGGGTTTTTTAGGGGTTCACGACCTTCTTGCCCACAACTACGGCCCCGGACGCTGCTTCGCTTCGGTTCACGTTGAGGTTCCTGCCTCTACCGACATCGTAAAGTGTCACGAGCAGATAGATATTTGTGAAAAGCAGGTTTTTGAGAGGACCGGAATACTTCTTACTATTCACATGGACCCCGTCGAGACCGACAACGAAAAGCAGAACACTGCGAGGTCGGTCATAGCCGAAAAGATAAAGATAATTCACCCCGAGCTTACCGTTCACGATTTCAGAATGACACCGAAAAGCGACGAGAGAACGAATCTTATATTTGACGTCGTTCTCCCCGCGGGAATGGAAAAGGAAAAGCAGGATATTAAACGGCAGATCGAGGACATAGCAAGAAGCATCGACCCCACCTACCACTGTGTTATAACCTTTGATTTTAATTTTGTCGGAAAATAAATTAACGACCGTATCACTCGAGTGATACGGTCGTTTTCGGTTTCGGTTACTCTTTTTTCCTTATTCTGCCGAAAGGTACGATTTGCGGAGGGATTTTGGCGGAACTCCGTAAAGCTCCTTGAATTTAAGGGAGAAATAGTTACTGTCGTCGAAGCCGCACTGCTCGGCGATTTCGGAAATGCTATGCTCGGTTGTTCTGAGCAGCTCCTCTGCCCTTTGCAGTCTTAATAGGTTTACGTATTTATTAAAGCCTACCCCATTTTCCTTTTTAAAGCTTCGCGAAAAGTGCTCGGGACTCATTGAAAAATATTTTGCGGTTTCGCTGAGGGTCACTTTCCGCGTAAAATTCTTCTTTAGGTATTCAACCGCTTCGCTCATATAGTTAGTATTGTTTTCGATCTCTTCACAACCCGATCTGTGTCGCTTAAGTATGTAAAAAAGCATATGGATATAAAGGACAATAATGCTTTCGGAAAGCGGGTCGGGAGAGTTGTATTCCTTTTCGATCTTTTCGAATATTTTGAGGACTTCGTTTGCAACATTAGGATTTCGGTAGAGATAAAGATAGGATGATATTTCGGCTCGCACCGAGGTAGGAATATATCGCGGAGAGCAGTTTATAAGAAGTCGGGAGCAGGTTCCGTCCTCGTATTCGGTACGGTGAATCACCCCGTCGGGAATAAGGACGATGTCCCCTGACCTGACGCTGTATTTTCTGTCCTCAATAAAATAGGTGACCGTACCCTCGGTTATAAAATATATCTCGAAATTGGGATGAAAATGCGGATGGGGCATAGTTTTTGAACGGGAGGTCTGCGTTTTGCTGTTCATAAAGAAAAAGTTTGAATTTTCGTCGGGTTTAACGGGTATCATAATACATCACCGATGATATATTATCACAATGCGTCAAAAAAATCAAGATTTTACCTTAAGATGTCAAATATATTAAGGAAACCTATAAAAAATTGATATATTATACCCATATACGAAATTAGGAGGTTCTTTTTATGAAATATGTAGATAACAAAGTAGAAGATATTAAGATCGCCTATATCGGCGGAGGCTCCCGCGGCTGGGCCTGGGGTCTTATGAGCGATCTCGTAAGCACCGAGGACATCAGCGGAAGCGTTTATCTTTATGATATTGATCTTGAAGCCGCCCGGGCTAACGAGATCATCGGAAATAAGTTCAACTCTGCCGAGGGAGCAAAGTCGACCTGGAGCTATAAGGCCGTTCCCACCATCGGCGAGGCTCTTACCGGCGCTGATTTCGTCGTTATTTCCATTCTTCCCGGAACTTTGGACGAGATGTACTCCGACGTACATACCCCCGAAAAATACGGAATTTATCAGCCCGTCGGCGACACCACCGGCCCCGGAGGAATCGTTCGTTCTATGAGAACCGTTCCCATGTTCGAGGTTATCGGTAACGCTATTAAGGAATTCTGCCCCAATGCCTGGGTCATCAACTACACCAACCCCATGACCCTTTGCGTTCGCACCCTTTACAGAGTTTTCCCCGAAATCAAGGCCTTTGGCTGCTGCCACGAGGTTTTCGGAACTCAGAAGTTCCTTGCTAAGGCGGTTAAGGAATTCCTCGGAGAGGACACCACCCGTGATCAGATCAAGGTAAATCCCGTTTCGGTAAACCACTTTACCTGGCTTACCGAGGCAAAATATAAGAACGTCGACCTCTTCCCCATATACAAGAAAATGTGTGAGAAGTACGGTGAAGAGGGCTACGGCGAAATTACCGACGACAACTGGATGAACAAGGCCTTTTCTACGGCCGAAAAGGTCAAGATGGACCTCTTTAACCGTTTCGGTTATATTGCCGCCGCAGGCGACCGTCACCTTGCCGAATTCTGCGAGGGCAAATGGTATTTAGAGAGCCCCGAGCGCGCTCACGAGATGCGTTTCACCTTAACCTCGGTTGATTTCCGCAAGAATGAGCTTAAACAGAGACTTGAAAGAAGTCGGAAGCTACTTTCGGGAGAAGAGCAGGTCAAGCTTGCAAACACGGGTGAAGAGGGTGTCAACCAGATCCGCGCCCTTTTAGGACTTCACGACCTCGTTACCAACGTAAACATCCCCAACCGCGGTCAGATCCCCAACCTGCCTATCGGAGCAGTTGTTGAGACCAACGCAGTTTTCCGTTCTGATAGCCTTGACCCCGTATTCGCAGGAAACATTCCCGAGAAGATCTATCCTCTCGTTTCCCGAATCTGCTATCAGCAGGAGGCTCTTAACACCGCTATCGCAGACCGCGATCTGAACGCAGTCTTCGGCGTATTCGCCAACGACCCCCTCGTTACCTGCGGAATTAACGACGCTAAGAAGCTCTTTGACGAAATGGTTGAAAACACCAAGAAATATCTCCCCGATTGGGATCTGTAATATTAACCCCCCGACGTAAGTCGGGGGGTTCTTCGTCTTCGACGAGGATGGTACACATCTTTAGGGATAAGGGAAAAGGGAGGAGGGAAAACAAATTTATATCTTTCTCACGGGAAATCCCCTCGTCCCTCATCCCTCTTCCCTAAACCTCAATATTTCCCTCGGCGAAGCCGAAGATGAAAATAAAACCACCCTTACGGGTGGTTGTTGCTTTTTAGAATTCTACTATTTCGATTCCTTCGATAACTACGTCGTGAAGGGGGCGGTCACCTGCTCCTGTGCGGACGTTTGCAATATCGTCAACGACCTTCATTCCCTCATAAACCTGACCGAAAACGCTATGCTTAAAGTCGAGCCAGGGAGTACCGCCGAGAGCCTCGTAGTCGGCAATTGTCTCCTCGGGGAAGCCTCGGTCGGTAAGTCCGCGCATCTGACCGAGCATAGCCTCGGGGCATTCGGAGGCCTGAACGATAAAGAACTGACTTCCGTTGGTGCCGGGGCCTGCGTTTGCCATAGAGAGGGCGCCGCGGACGTTATGAAGGCTGACGTCAAATTCGTCCTCGAACTTTTCGCCATAGATGCTTTCGCCGCCCATACCCGTACCGGTGGGGTCGCCGCCCTGAATCATAAAGTCTTTAATAACGCGGTGAAATATGATTCCGTTATAATAGTCTTTTTTAGAAAGCTCAACAAAGTTCTTAACGGTCTTGGGAACCTCGTCTTTGAATAGCTTTATCTTAATATCTCCCATATTGGTATGCATAACTGCAACTAAATCGCCCTTTTCGGGGGCCTTAGTCTGAAAACTCATATTTATATCTCCTTAATGTTTGTTTTTAAGATAGTACCATAAAACACAGAAAAATGCAAGATATAAGATAAACTTATTATGAGCTATAACCGTCAGGCTCGGTCCTGATTGTTCCAGTAAAGGGGCAGGGGAAAAATCTGAGAGATAAAGCCGGCTTTGTCTTTAGGCAGGTCTGCCACGAAATAGGGTGGCATGGGGCCGAACATAAGGCGGGCAGAATCGAGATAAGGAAGGGTTAAATCTGCGTCCTTTTCGGTCTTTTCACAGGAGGGAATACCGTCCTTTACCGAAATAAGATAGTTTCCTTCGCCCTCAACCCCAAGGATTACCTCGCCGTCCATATAGGGGGTAAGGCTGTTTCCAAGTTTGAGCAGTGCATTCGTCAGCTTTTCGCGGTTAAGGATTTTAAAGTGACTCGGTACGTCGATATTGGAGCCTAAACAAACCCTATCGAAAAGGGCTATATCGGCGGGTCGGTCGGGGGGAACGTTAGTGCTGATAGCGGTGTTTTCGGTTGAAAGCAGAAAGCGGCTTATCATACCGACGAGTTGCTTTGGAGTTTTAGCGTAAGACTCGGTGCACCAGTCGCCGCCCGTCTGAGTTAAAAGATAGCCGACAGGCTCCTTGCCGTCGAAGGCCATATAAATAGATGCGTCCCAGGCGGAGGTAGAAAGGTAAAAATCGCCGAGGGTCTCTCCCCTATTTATCTTAATACTATTAAGCTCGTAATATTCCTTGACCCTTTTAAGGTTTTCGGTATCCTCGGCGGTAACCTTGACGAATTTATAATCGGAGACGTTATTGTTTTTTATGAATTTTTCGGCAACGGCGCGGTCGATTCGTGCCTTATAAAGGCCGCCGCAGGGCTCGTAGCCGTAACGTTCATAACGTTCGCGCTTGCCTCCGAGACGGGCTACGTCGACCCCCTCTTTTTCCAAAATATCGTTTGCCATAGTATAGAAGTTGTGCAGATAGCCGCGGCCTCTGCACTCGGGGGCGGTAGCCACGTTGCCAACGGTTGCAAATCTGAATTTTTCGCCGCAGATAAAGGTGTCGAAGACATAAATTCCGACGACGGCGATAATTTTTCCGTTCTCTTTAACGGCATAATGCTTTCCCATATGCTCATCGTCGTCTACCCAAAGCTTAGGAAGACCCTTTTCAAAATGCATAGCGTAGGGATCGCCCTTAAAGCAGAGGTTTAAAAAGTATAGCAGCTCCTTAAGGTCGCCTGCTTTAAGCTGTTCGATCTTATCCATTTTCACCACTCCTTTTTCCACATTATAGCATAGGAAAAATCGCTCTGCAACCCCATAAAATATGGAGTTTAAGCTTTTGCCCTAAAAAATAATATCCGCAAAAAATTGCGGATATTATAATTGTTATTTGCTTAAGTATTTCTCAAAGGGCATAAGGAAATAGCGGTCGCCCGAGATATGCTCCGCCTTATAGCCGTAACCGTATTCGGGGCAGTAGACAGGTTTAAAGCTCTCGTCATACTCGGGGGTAGCGTCGGCGTGAAGATTTCCCATAGATACGAAGGCCTCTTTTTCGCAGTAGGTCTCGGGGAAGAAGTAAACGGTTGCGTCTTCAAGGCCGCTGAGTTTTATGCGCCTTCTGTATTTAAAGTTGGTTGGGGTTGCTTCGTGGGCAAAGATTACGCCCCTTTTTTGTTTTACGAAAAAGCGACATTCCCTATGCTCACAGCGGGAGAAGCGGTAGGTCGCAGTATCGTTTTCTATCTCGGTCTCGCCGCCCTGAAGAATAGGTGCGCCGAGGGGGAAGCTGAGCCTTGTGTCGGCGGTGGTGTCCACCGAATAGACCGAGAAGAAAAGTCCGTTATTGCTTCGGGCAATAGTCATCGTCGGAGGCTTTTTATCGGTTTTACGGATAAAATCGATAGAAATTCCGAAGGGTTTAAGAGCCTTTCGAAGCTCCTCCGGAGCGGATCTGATATCCACCTTTACCGCGTTTTCGCAGATATCCGAAATTCGGCTTTCGGTACCGTAAAACACCACCTTGCCGCCCTTTTCGGCATAGTCTTCCAGCCTTTTCTGCACCTCGGGGTTTACCTGAACGGGAGAAATTATAACGCTGTGCTTATAGATCGAAAGGTCGGTTTTAAGGAAGATATCGGAGGAAACGACGCAGTTCAGGGGAAATCCGCAGTTTATGGCGTCCATAACGAAGCGGTCTCCGTGGTACATCTCAAAAATAGTCTGCTCATCGGTGGCGGTGGAATATTCCCTCATAGGATAGACCCAAACCAGAGGCGCGGGTGCATCTCCTGCGTCCTTTTCAGCCTTTAAAAGATGTGGCAGAGGCTCGTTAACGCAGGCCTCGGGCATCTTTCCAAAGGAGTTGTCGATAGAAAGGATATTAAGGTCGGCCGCCTTCTGAACGCTGCCGTCCTCCCTTATTCTCGTCACGGCCAAGGGTAGATATATGTCGGAGGCAAAGCCGTCGTATCGGTCGTACCAGGGGGAATTATGCCACCAGGGATCGTGAATATAGTAGCGGAACTTGAATTCCTCGCTTGGTATCTCGGCCACACGGGTCATATGTCCCATAATTTCGAGGCCGTAGTTATCGTTAAGGGCGGCCCAGGGGGAGTTTGGCGGAGGGGTAATTCCGAATCCGCCGTTATAGATTTCATAGATCGGCACGGCATCGGTAGCATAGTCGACGCCAACCGAGTTGTTGGTGCCGCGAACCTCCAAGGGTATATCGGGGCACTCTCTTCTAAAATGCTTCCAGAACTCGAATACCTTCGCCCTTGTTTCGGTCAGCTTTCTAAGGTCGAATTTCTCGCCGTCGAAGACCTTTCCCTGAAGGCTCCAGGGGTCGGCAGAAAAGCCGAAGCCGTTTGAAAGCCAAAGGTAATCATAGCCCATATCACGGAGTAAGATATTCGCCTGTCTGCCTAAAAATGCGCCGATGGGGGTACCCTCGGGGATGCCGTCGGGGTAGGCGGCATAGCGGCGGCTGTCGGCGTGAAGCAGGGCGGTGCAGTCGACAAAGCCGAAGCGGTCACAGCTCGAAGAGCCTTCGGTTATCTCGCTATGGCGCTTATACTTGAACTCGGATATTGCGAATTCGGGGCCTATATCGAAGGTCTCGCCTACGCGGATAGTTGTATTCGGGAAGAACTCTTTACCCACCTGTTTTAAGGTTGAAACTATCCTTTTTAAAACTCCGTAGGTCATAACGGGAGGCTCGTCGGTATATAAATATTTCTTTTTATGAAGGTTTTCGTCAAGTCTGCCGCCCTCTTCGAAGGGAAGCTGCGCCTGACCGACGAAATAACACCACTCGAAGGAGTCCTCAAGGCTTCCCGAATAGTCGAGAATTTCGCTTCCGTCGGCCGTCCACATCATAACCGATACGGTCTCGGCATCCTTTACGAGGGGTCTCCACTGAGTAAAGATCTCCTCACAGACGCTGCGGATATACCCGTCATCGGTTTTCTTAAAGGGCTTAAGGCTTACTTCTAAGGTTACGCTTTTAAACATAAAAATTACCTCACAATAACCGTTTCAATTCCTAAAATTTCGCCGATTTTTGCAATAGCGTCGGCGTGGTGACCGATACCGAGGGCGTAGTGGTGGGTCGGTCCTTCAAATACCCATTTTTTAATAAATTCTTTGGTAGTGGGCTCGAAGAAGCCTCGGGTATTGGTGTTGCCCGTGGGGGGAATGGGTCCTTTCTTGGAGTAGCCCTCGCCGATAATAAACTTAAAGCTTCCGTCGGCCTTGGTATTGATTCCGAGCATTGTAATGGGGCCTTCCTTGATCTTAAACTCAACAGAGGCGCCCTTACCGGGTTTTCCGTGGAATTTTTTAAGGCTTCGAAGGATGGGCTTTCCGTCGGCTATACGGAGATGATGAGGTCCGTCGTGACCGACTAAAATAAAGTCCTCCTTAAAGTCGAAGGGATGAAACTCCGCAAAGCTTCCGCCGATATCAAGTCGGTCCATAATAAGCATTGCGATGCAGGTCTTAAGGTCGAACTCGCCGCACATGGGAATTCCCTGCGCGTTAAGGATAGAGTTGCCGACGATAAAGGTTGTGGCAACCTCTCTGTGGGGGCCGCCTTCCCTACCCTCATAGTAGTAGGCAAGTCCCGTAAGATTATGCTTTTCGACGAATTTATCGAGGGCAACGGCGGTTTTGGCCGCCTGATACTTATCGGCATCGGTCAGCTTCATTGTAACGGGGTCGGAAATCGGCTCGGGCATTTCAAATTCTTCGTCGATAAGGGCGATCTTTTCTTTTATCTCTTCTTCGGTTACGGTATCGTAGACCTCTAAAACATCGTCGATCTCTAAAAGCGGCACGTGAAGATTAAAGGCGTTTGCAACCGCCGTCGGGTCGGCATGCATATCGTACATAGCCTCTAAAACGTGACCCATAAGGCCTATTCGAGCACCCTTTAAGGAATTTAAGACCTTTGCGATATCACACCACTTTTTAAGCTCTCTATCGGCCTCCTCGTCGCCGTAAAGCACACCGATTATAACGTCGTAGATCTTCTTATTCATTCTTGCGGCAACCCCCATAAACTCGGGCACCGAGCAGATGTTATCGTTTTCAAGCTGCATAAAGGTTGAGGCCTTGGTATAGTCCATAGCCTCTCGCGGCTGAAGGGCGGCAAGTATCATAGGAGCAGTCGCGTTTTTAAGGACGGGGGCGAAAACGCTTGAGGTAGCGTAGGTTATCATATTACAGATAATAAGGTCTACCGCCTCGCCGTTAAATTTATCGGCCGCCTCAAAGGCGCCTGCGTTAGAGTCGATCATTCCGAGATCCATTACCTCAACCTCGTTGGCGCGAAGCTTTTCGGCAAGGTCACTATGATATTTCGTAAGTTTTTCGTAAAGGCCCTCGAACTGATCAAAATATACACCGTGAACGACGGCAAAAAGTCCGATCTTGGCCTTTCTTTGCTTTTTTCTTTCGATCATTTTATAACACCCTCCTTTTATAACTTGATTTTACCGCCCGCCTGTGTTAAAATCAATGCCGTAAACAAAGACCGATTTGTCGAAAATAAAGATTGGAGCAGATATGAAAACCATAACCGCAAACGAAATACGGCCCTTTATTCGCTACGCCCGAAGGCTAAGCGCCGATATGAAGAAATTTCCAAGCCCCATCTGCGGCTACGATAACCGACTTTTCTACTGTACAAGAGGTAGGGGTAAAATGACGGTAGATGAAGAGGTCTTCGAGCTAAAACAAGGGGTTCTTATATACATAAAGGCAGGTATTCCATATAGCTATCTCCCCGACGCTAAGGAGCCTATGCGGCTTCTTGCTTTTAATTTCGACCTTACCTTTGAGGCTTCCCGCAAGGCCGTTCCGATACCTCCCGAAAGGGTCGACTCCTTTAAACGTGAAGATATTATCTGTGACGTCAACCTAACCGAAGCCAAGCTTTTAAACGGCTTTGCCGTATTTTCGGATATGGGATACCTATACGATAAATTGTCGGAAATAAACTCCGAGTACGCGGCGGCAAAAATGTTTTTCGAGCAAAGGTGCTCGGGGCTTATGCTTGACGTTATTGCCGAGCTTCTGATGGCTTACGACGGCGAGCAAAAGGGAAAGGGCACCGATACGGTGGATACGGTCATCGACTATCTCGGACGGCATTATTCGGAGGATATTTCCAACGGCAGCTTAGGCGAGCGCTTCGGCTATCACCCGAATTATTTAAATCAGCTTTTTGTCCGCTATACGGGAAAATCTCTTTATAAGTATCTTCAGGACCTTCGGATACTTAAGGCGGTCGACCTGCTTCAGGAGACCGATCTTCCCGTCTCGGAGGTAGCGATTTCGGTAGGATTTAAGGATCTCCCCCACTTTTCCCGCTATTTTAAGCAAAAAACCGGCTATAATCCCACCGATTTCCGCTAAAAAGTGTTGTTTTCTAAGATGTTTTGTGGTAATATATATTAAATATGATTTTATGTGAAGGTGGAAAACACTATGAAATGTCCCTTTTGCGCCTATGAAGAAAGTAAGGTAATCGATTCCCGTCCCACCGACGAGGGCGAAAGAATCCGCCGACGCAGAGAATGTCTGCAGTGCGCCCGACGCTTTACTACCTACGAAATAATCGAAAGTCTTCCCATAATCGTTATCAAGAAGGATAAGACCCGTCAGTCCTTCTCGAGAGAAAAGCTTCTTAACGGAATGGTTCGCGCCTGCGAAAAGCGTCCCGTTTCTTTAGACACCATCGAAAGAGCAATCGACGATATTGAAACCGAGATTCAGAACACCCTTGACCGCGAGGTATCGAGCGAAAAGATCGGCGAGCTGGTTATGGACAAGCTAAAGGCTATCGACGAGGTTGCCTATGTTCGTTTCGCCAGCGTTTACCGTCAGTTCAGAGATATCAACACCTTTATGGACGAGCTTAATAAGCTTCTCCACAATCAGAAATAATCCCAATTTTTAAGGAGACCCCAATGAACGACTTTGAGAGAATGGCCGAGCTACTGCTTGGTCACATTGATAAAACCCCCGAATACTACGAGAACCTATACCCTGAAAGAGAGCTTCCCGAAGGAGCAAGGGTAGTAAGAATCGCACCCAGCCCCACGGGCTACCTTCATCTCGGCACCCTCTTTATGGCCCTTGTTAACAGAATCACCGCAGATTCTACGGGAGGAATCTTCTACACCCGAATCGAGGACACCGACAAAAAGCGTGAGGTCGAGGGCGGAATCGACGATATTATAAACGGACTTATCCGCTTCGGCATAAACATCGACGAGGGCTTCGTTACCCCCACCGAGCAGAAGGGAATTTACGCCCCTTATAAGCAGAGCGAGCGCGCAGAGATCTATCAGTGCTTCGCCAAAAAGCTCGTAAGCGAGGGTCTCGCATATCCCTGCTTCTGCACCGCAGAGGAGCTTTCGGCCGTTCGCGAGGAGCAGGAAAAGAACAAGATCAGAACAGGCTATCACGGAGAATATGCCGTTCACAGAAATATTACGGTAGAGCAGGCCGAGGCCCTTATCAAGGAGGGCAAGCCCTACGTTATCCGTCTTAAGTCCCCCGGAAACGAGGAGAACAGAATTTTCGTAGACGACGGAATCAAGGGCAAGGTCGAGCTTCCCGAAAACGACGAGGATTTCGTTCTCCTTAAATCGGACGGAATCCCCACCTATCATTTCGCCCACGCGGTCGACGATCACCTTATGCGCACCACCCACGTTATCCGCGGTGACGAGTGGTTATCGAGCGTACCCAAGCATATTCAGCTCTTTAAGCTTTTGGGATTTAAGCCTCCGAAGTTCTGTCACGTTGCCCCCATTATGAAGCTTGACGGTGGCGCCAAGAGAAAGATCTCCAAGCGTAAGGACCCCGAGGCAGCGGTACACTATTTTGCCGAAGAGGGCTACGACGCAAAGAGCGTTATCGAATATCTTATGACCATCGCCTCCTCCGAGTTTGAGGACTGGCGCAGAGCCAACCCCACCGAGCCCCGTCAGAAATTTAAGTTCAACCTTAAAAAGATGTCGGTATCGGGCGCTCTCTTTGACGGTGATAAGCTGAACGACGTTTCGAAGAATATCGTTTCTACGATGAACAGTGACACGGTAGTAGAAAAGCTTACCGAGTGGGCAAAGGAATTCGACCCCGAGTTTTACGATATTTTAACCAAGGATATCTCCTACACCAAGGCCGTATTCGCCATAGACAGAGACTGCCCCAAGCCCCGTAAGGATATCGCCAAATGGAACGAGGCAAAGGACTACTGTGCATATTTCTTCAGCGAGCTTTATACCCCCTCCTTCGAATTCCCCGAGAATATCGCAGGAGAGGACCTAAAGACATTCCTCGAAAAGTATATCGCGGTCTACAGCGAAAAGGACACCAAGGAAGAGTGGTTCGGCCGCATCAAGGCTCTTGCTCCCGAGCTTGGATTTGCCGCAGAGACCAAGGAATATAAGGCCAACAAGGAGGCCTATAAGGGAAGCGCAGGCGACCTTTCGACAATAGTTCGAATTGCGGTTACGGGCAGAAGAAACACCCCCGACCTTTGCAGTATTATGCAGGTGCTCGGCAGAGATGAATGTATTAAGCGTTTAAACGACGCAATTTCTAATATTTAGGAGCGCATTATGGCAGACGAAAAGATTTTAAACGAAGAGGTAGCCGCTACCCCCTCTAACTTTATTTACGATTTTATTGATAAGGATCTTGCCGAGGGGGTCTACTCTCGTGTTCAGACCCGTTTTCCGCCCGAGCCTAACGGATATCTTCATATCGGTCACGCAAAGGCTATCTGCATAGACTTCGGCACCGCAGAAAAATACGGCGGTAAATGCAATCTCCGTCTCGACGACACCAACCCCACCAAGGAGGACGTGGAGTACGTCGACGCCATTATGGAGGATATTAAGTGGCTGGGCTTTCACTGGGACAACGTTTATTTTGCCTCCGACTATTTCGATTTTATCTACGATTGCGCCTTAAAGCTTATCGACAAGGGTCTCGCCTACGTCGACGAGTCGACCCCCGACGAGATAAGAGAAATGCGCGGAAGCCTTACCGAGGCAGGTAAAAACAGCCCCTACCGCGACCGTCCCATAGAAGAGACAAAGGACCTTTTCGCCCGTATGACCGCAGGCGAGTTCGATAACGGAGCAATGGTGCTTCGCGCAAAGATCGATATGGCTTCCTCCAATATCAATATGCGCGACCCCGTTATCTACCGAATTATGAAGGCCACCCACCACAGAACGGGGGACAAATGGTGTGTATACCCCATGTACGACTTTGCACATCCCCTTTCCGACACCCGTGAGGGAGTTACCCATTCTCTCTGCTCCCTTGAGTTTGAAAATCACAGACCCCTTTATAACTGGTTCTTAGAGAAATTAGAGCTTCCCGAGCCCTCTCGTCAGATCGAGTTTGCAAGAATGAACGTAAACTACACCCTGACCTCCAAAAGAAAGTGCTTAAAGCTCGTAAACGACGGCCTCGTTACCGGCTGGGACGACCCCAGAATGGCAACCCTTTGCGGAATGAGACGACGCGGCTATCCCGCCTCGGCCGTTCGCGCCTTTGTTGATAAAATAGGCGTCAGCAAGGCCTACAGCGTAATCGACTACGCCCTCTTAGAGTCCTGCGTCCGCGACGAGCTTAACGCTAACGCCGACCGCGCCATGGCAGTTCTTCGCCCCTTAAAGGTCGTAATCGATAACTATCCCGAGGATAAGGTTGAGGAGATTTCGGTTGAAATCAACCCGAATAAGCCCGAGCTCGGCAACAAGACGGTTACCTTCTCCCGCGAGATATTCATCGAAGAGGACGACTTTATGCTCGATCCTCCCGGAAAGTATTTCCGTCTCTGCCCCACTAAGGAGGTACGTCTTAAGGGTGCATATTTCGTAAAATACGCCTCCCACGAGACCGACGAGCAGGGCAATATAACCTGCGTTCACGTAACCTACGACCCCGCATCCTACGGCGGAGAATCACCCGACGGAAGAAAGGTCAAGGGCACCATTCACTGGGTAAGCTGTGCCCACGCGGTTGACGCAACCGTTCGTCTTTACGACCGTCTCTTTAACGTAGAAAACCCCTCCGACGAAGAAAACGTCGGCTCCTTCACCGAGAATTTAAACCCCGAGTCCTTAACCGTGCTTGAGGGATGTAAGCTTGAGGCTTCTCTTGCTAAGGCTGAGGTCGGCAAAGGCTTCCAGTTTATGCGTCAGGGCTATTTCTGCCTCGATAAGGACTCTACCGCAGATAACCTTATATTTAACCGCACCGTTGCTCTTAAAGACTCCTTCAAAAAGGGATGATTTTATGAAAGTAAAAGATGTTTACAGTATGCTGGACGAAAAGTTTAACTTTTCGTCCGCTTTGCCTTACGACAATCCCGGTCACCTTGTAGGTTCAATGAATGATGAGGTTAAGGGAATCGTCGTCTGCCTCGACTGTACCGAGGAGGCGGTAGATCAGGCAATAGCCGATGGCGCAAACCTTATCGTTTCCCACCACCCCGTTATTTTCGACGGACTCAAATCCGTTACCGACGAGTCTATCGTATACCGCCTTATAAGGGCGGGAATTTCGGTAATTTCGGTTCATACAAATCTTGACCAGGCCGACGGCGGCGTAAACGACGCACTATGCCAAAAGGTGGGACTTAAAAACGTCGAAAAGGTTGCTGATCACGAGGGCTTCCTATATAGAATAGGCGAGCTCGAAGAGCCCCTCACCGCCGACGGGTTTGCCGAAAGAATCGCAGAAAGCCTTGACTATCCCGTAAAATACGTTGGCACAAACACCCACATAAAAAGGGTGGCTGTCTGTTCGGGAAGCGGTGGCAGTATGCTTTGTGAGGTAGCCGAGCAGGGCATCGATGCCTATCTCACCGCCGATATAAAGCACGACGTTTTTATGGACGCACACGCTTTAGGAATCGCCCTTTTCGATGCAGGACATTTCGGCACCGAGGACATAGTCGTTGCCCCCCTCGCCGAGGAACTGAAAAAGGCTTTCCCCGAGACAGAGGTTTTTGAAAATCACTTTTCACCAATTAAATTTACGAGGTAGGTTTATGAAAAAGGTTGTTTTGGTAGGAGATTCCATCTGCGAATGGTATTCTCAGTATGTTGAAAAGGAGCTTGAAGGGGTCTGTGAGGTCATTCATTCCAACGAACAAAACGGACGCTTCGCCGCATTTTCCCTTCACAAGCTAAACGATCTTATAAATTCCGCAGGGGGCAAGGTTGATCTTGTTCATTTTAATAACGGATATTGGGATATGAATCCCCTTTTAAACGGCGAAATGATGCATCCCATCCCCGAATATCTTCATTTTTTAAAGAGAATAATCGACCTTTCCCGCTTTGCAGGGGCAAAGGTGATTTTTGCCACCACAACCCCCCTTGTTGAAGCCGTGGAAGCGGATGACAACACGGGCACGGGGGTTAAAATTTCGGGAAAAAATGAAACGGTTATCGAATATAACAATGCCGCCAAGGCTCTTATGAAAACCGAGGGCGTTACGGTCAACGACCTTTATGAGTTTTGTATAAAGCACCCCACCTGCTATAAGTGTGAGGATCTGCTTCACCATTCCCACGAAGGCAATCTTGCCTGCGCCAAGGTAATTGCCGAGGCTATAAAAAAGGAGCTTAATATAAATGACTAAGCAAACCGTTTTACCAAGATGGAGAGGCTTTAACCTTCTCGGAATGTTCGCCGCACCAAGCAGCTCGAAATACGCAGAGAAAGGACTTAGCGGCAGGTTTGATGAGGACGATTTCCGAATGATAAGCGAATTCGGCTTTAATTTCGTCCGTCTCCCTCTTTCCTATAAGGTGTGGGCAGATGAAAGCGACCCTTTTAAGATAATCGAAGAAAAGATCGCACCTCTTGACGATGCGGTTGAATACGGTAAAAAATATGGTCTTCACGTAAATATCTGCCTCCACAGAATCCCAGGCTACTGCATCAACGACGACGATACCGAGCCCTTCTGCCTCTGGACCGACCCCGAGGCGCTGGAGTGTGCAAAGCATCATTGGCGTCACATTGCAAAAAGGTATAAGGACATACCCTGCGAGGAATTAAGCTTTAACCTCTTTAACGAGCCTAAATATGACGTAGACCAGGCAACGGTCACAACAGTTTATGCCGAGCTTATAAAGGCGATAAGAGAGATCGACCCCGACCGTCTTATAATCGCCGACGGCACCCATAACGGAAATCAGCCTCCCACAGAGCTTATGAGCGAGGATTTCGAGAATATAGCCTATAGCTGTCGCGGATATGTCCCCGGAAGTGTCACCCATTTCGGCGTGAACTTTATGGAAAACAGCGAGGCAATAAAGCCCGTTTGGCCCGGCGGTATACAGACGGTCAGCGGAAGAAACGTAAAGTGGGACAGGGCAAAGCTCGACCGCCACTACGGTATGTGGGCCGCCCTTGCCGAAAACTTCGGCGTAGGGGTTATCTGCGGCGAAATGGGCTGCTTCTATAAATGCCCCCACGGCGTTATGCTGGCTTGGTATAAGGATATGATGGAAAGCCTTAAAGAACGTAATATCGGCTATGCCGTATGGAACTTCCGAGGCACCTTCGGTATTATGGACAGCGGCAGAGACGATATAGAGCTTGAGGACTATAAGGGACACAAGCTCGACCGCGAGCTACTGACCCTGCTACAAAAATATTAGGAGAAATTATTATGCTTAAAAACGTTCCCGCAATTCTTTCCCCCGAAATGCTTAAGGTGCTCTGTGAAATGGGGCATAGCGACAAGATAGTTATTGCCGACGCTAATTTCCCTGCCGAGAGCATGGGCAAAAACGCTATCGTTCTTCGTGCCGACGGTCACTCGGCTACCGATATCTTGGACGCAGTTCTAACCCTCTTCCCTCTCGACACCTACGTCGATGCCCCCGTTACCCTTATGGAGGTAATGCCGGGAGACGAGGTCGAGACCCCTATCTGGGACGATTACAAGGCTATAGTCACCCGCTACGACGACCGCGGGGAAAACGCAGTCGGAGCAATTGAGCGTTTCGCCTTCTACGAGAAGGTCAAAAACGAAGCCTACGCCATAATCGCTACGGGAGAAAAGGCTCTTTACGCAAACATTATTCTTCAGAAGGGCGTTCTTTAAGTTTTCTTACATATACAAAAACGCTGACGTGCATTATCGCACGTCAGCGTTTTATTTTATTCGGGAAGGTTTATTTCTTCCTCTTCGGGAGCTTTTTTAGTATTTTGTTTTTTATAAATAAGGAAAAGGGTAACTCCCGCGCCTGCAAGCAGGAGGGTAACTACGATAAGTATGACCGCCAGCCAGGGGAATCCACCCTGCTTCACGTCTTCTTCGAGAACGGGAACGACCTTACCTTTTTCTAAAACGGTTTTGCAGGCAAGGCAACAGGTATCGCCCGTATAGCCTTCTTTCTCGGTGGTGGGGTCTATTTTGCCCGAGATCATAGTTTCGCCCGAATGAACGGTTTTATCGAGAAGGCCGTACCTATGGTTACATATCTCGCAGCTCGCCTTGGTGACGCAGTTGGCGCTTCCGCCGCTATGCTCGCCCTTTTGGAAGATCTCCTTACATCCGGGTATCTGACATACCTTCCAGTGATGAGTATCGTCGGCCTTCCAGATATCCGAGGGAAGGTGATCGAGCTTGGCACCCTCCTTTTCCCAGATAAAGGGGGACGCACAGTAGCCTGCACCGTTATAAAGGTTTATCGAAGGCTTATTCCTATAGCCTAAACGTACGCCGATTATGCGGTCGACTCCGTCGGCGGTAACGATAACGCTGTCGCCCTCGATCTTAGCGTTGGCACGAACCCACATACCGGCTCCGTTTCTAACCTCAAATTCGGTTAGCTGCTCTGTTCCCTGCTTGCTTTTAAGGCCGCCGCCCGTATGAAGGAAGCGAACCGTTGCCTTTCCGCCGTTTACCTTGATAGACTTAAATATGGGTCCCGAATATTCGGGCTTTGCTCCCGAGTAGTCGCCGAGGGGCTTATAATAGATAGCGAGCGCGGCATTTACAAGGGCTTTTGCTATGGGAAGCTTATCGGTAGGATGAATATCCATACTTCCGTCGGGAAGCAGAGTATCCTCAAGGGAAAGCATACTGCAGAGGGTTACGTTATTGATCTCTGCCGAGGCTTTTGCCTGCGCAATACGGATATTGTATTCGTCGACCTCGTTGCCGTTAAGATCCGTCGAGCCGTCGGGCGAATAAAGCATTATCTGAACGGTATAGAAGGGCATATCCTTGTCGTCGAAACGGGTTCGCCAGCATTTTACCATCGTTTTAAACATATCGAAATAGCGGTAGGCCTCCCCTATTCCGCGGTTGCTTTCGCCCTGATACCAAAGGACGCCCGCTACCGTCAATTTTTCAATAGGAGCGATATATTTATCGTAAAGGTCGTGGTGACCCTTATCGTATTTGGTAATATCGCTATGGGCGGTATTATCGAGATCGTATTTCTCACAGAAGCAGTAGTCTCTATGAATCCAGTCCTCAACACGGGAGGCTCCTACAGAGGCCGAAATAACGCCGATAGGGATGTCCTTATTCAGCTTTTTGTCAAGCTCCTGAGCGAAGAGGACGCTGATAGCCGAGATGGTTTCAACGTTCGTATCGGTAAACTCATGCCAGATTCCCGTCTTATTATAGAAGCGCAGAAGAGGGTTAGCCTTAACGGTACCTCTTTGCTCGGTACGGCTGAGCTGTAACTCCATATTGGACTGACCCGAGGTAATATATACGTCACCCACGAGCACGTTATCGAGAACAATGGTTCCCGAGCCGAAATCGGCCATAAAATCGATAGGAGTAGTCGAGGCCTTTATAGGGTCAAAATACACGCTCCAGCTACCGCTCGTAGAGGTGACATCTTTGGTAACGTCGCCGACGGTAATACTCGCAGTTCCGTTTCCCGTACCGAAAATACAGATCTTCTCGTTTCTCTGAAGAATCATATTTTCGGTGAAGATCGGCGCAAGCTTCATATCGCCGCCCGCAGCTATGGCAGGGGCTACGGGACAGATAGCAAGCATTAAAACTAAGGCAAGTAAAACAGAGACTATTCGTTTCATTTTACCGCATCCTTTCCTGAAAAGATTTTTTCACATATAGGGATAAATCCCTCGTTTATTGCGGTTTTATAATCGTCGGCGGTTTTTATAGTCCAGACGAAGCCCTTTATTCTCCAGATTTTTACGGATATTCTGAAAAGAAGGTTTTTTCGGTTGGAAAAGCGGTAGGCTACAAAATCGGGCGCGATCAGGAAGTTTAAAAACAGAGCCGAAATTAAGAAGCGTATAAAAATCAAAGGAAAAACGGGGCCGTTTTTAAGGTTTTCGGAGATCACCCCCCGTTTTATGTCGGGACGATGACGTCGAAGCCACCAAAGGTGACGGGGGTCGAAGGACTCAATACAAAAGCGGCCTTTATAGTCTTTAAGAGCCTCCATAACCGAGGAACAGAGCTCGGCAGTTTTTCCGCCCGTTTTAAGCTCGATAAGCAGAGGCACCTTTCCGTCTACCGTTTCGAGCACCTCGCCGAAGGTAGGGATCTTTTCATTACTGTTTTTAAGGGTAAGCTCCTTTAGCTCGGACAGACTCAGATCGCGAAGCCTTCCCTCTTTTCCCGTCATTCGGAAAAGGTCGTCGTCGTGAAATACCGCAAGGGTTCCGTCCTTTAAAAGATGAACGTCCAGCTCTATCGAACAGCCCTTTTCGATCGCCCTTTTAAAGGCCGCCAAACTGTTTTCGGGGGGGCCGTCCTCGCTATGAAGTCCGCGGTGAGCAATAGGGTTTTTAAGGAACAGCGAGAAGTCTTCCCCGCCCCGTCCGATAAGGGCAAAAAAGAGCAGCAGACATAAGCCGAGCAGGGCAGAAATTATAATTATATACGGCACTCTTTTCACTCCTTTAAAAAAACGCACTATTATAATAACATAAAAACCCGATACTTTCAACAAAAAAGACTCCGAAGGGTTAATTCGGAGTCTTAACAGGTAAAAACTACCTTTTTTAAATTATAACAGCCGTCTTTTCACTATGCGGAAATTTTTATTTGATACTTATAATGATGTTGCCCGTATCGGTTTCTATTTCGCATTTGCCGCCGTTTGTGGTTTTGGGGACGCTTATCCGTCCCGTATCGGACTTGGCGAAAAAGATCTTTTCGGAAAGAAGGGTACCCTTAACGCTTCCCGTATCGGTTTTTATTGATATCTCCTTTGCGTCCGAGCCGTCTAAGGAGACGCTTCCCGTACTTCTTTTAGCCGTCAGCTTTTCGGCAGCTACAACGTCCGTCAGTGAAAGGCTTCCTGTACTACCCTCGGCGGTCAGATTTTTGCAGGTAACCGAGCTTAAAAGGGTCTTGCCCGTAGTAACCTTCAGGGCTATATCTCCGTCGCACTTAACGTCGGAAAGGGACATTCTTCCGGTAGAGGCAGTGAGGGTCATAGAGCCTGCCGTAAGAGCTTTAGCTTCTATTCTTCCGGTCGTCGTCTTAATTTTTACAAGGCCCGAGGTCGAGGCTGAAAAGTTTACATTTCCCGTGCTCAGCGCTATATCTGCCGAGCTAAAGCTAAAGTCCTCGGAGACGGTAACGCTTCCCGTGCTGTTTTTAACGGTAAGGGCCTCATATTCGGTTTTGGGAAGATATACCGAGAGCTTTGACGAGTCGAAATTCATTATATAATCGTACCAAGCACGTTTATTCTCTAAATTTATATAGAGGGTACCGTCGGACACGGTTACCGAGTGATTCGCTTTAACGTTCTCATAGCATTCGACCCTGCATTTGCCGTCCTCAGATGGCAAAAACGTAATGCCCGCCGTATCGGTTTTTACCGCAATATTACTAAAATCCTCACTAATTTCGTGGAGGTTGGTTTCGAACTTAGAGGTAGATAGCTTTGAAAAATTCCAATTAAGCACCGTCATCACGCTTCCTATGATTATAATTCCCGTAAGAACGAGGGCAGAGGCTACGACGAGCCAAATTTTTACCGATCCGCTCATGATATCTCCTCCTTACCCATAATACGGCCTTTAAGCCGGCCAAAGCACTTTTTTGTAAGTAATACGGTTCCCTTGCTTGCCGCTTTACAGCCGAAAAAGGCAAATATCGCAAGGCCTGCAAAAAGGATACCGCAGCCTATAAGAGCGACTCCGTTCAAGGTTTTTCCTACGGTGAAGAGGATTATTCCGCCGATAATACCGCCGAAGGAGGTTACGATAAATGCGCCGAAAACCGACCAAAATGAGATTATTATCGCCCAAACCGAAAGGTACAGCGATACGGCTACGACCAATGCCGCCGCGGCAAGAGAAAGCCATATAGGAGAGCCGAGGATCAAAAGAACTATTTCCCAGACTTTAAGCTTTCTTTTTTGCTTGGGCTTCTCGTCGGGGACTTCGGTTACCGCCTGCCCTATTATCTCGTAGACCGAGCCTATGGCCGCAACAGCCTCTTCTTCGGTCAGACCCTCTTCGATTCGGTCGTCGATCATTTCACTGTAGAAAACAACGCGTTCCTCTATTTCGGTTTCGGAAAGAGTCGAAAGCCCCTTTCGAAGCTCGTTTAAAAATTCACTTTTATTCATTTTCGTCCTCCTTTGTAACAAACCTGTATATCGACATAATTTCTTTCCACTCGTCCAAAAAGCCGTCGATCTTTTTTAGGCCCGACGGGGTAATATGATAGTATTTCCGAAGTCGCCCGTCGTGCTCCGCGGTTTTTACGGTAAGCATTTTTGCGGTTTCCAAGCGTTTTAAAATAGTATATAGGGTAGATTCGGAAAGCTCGATATAAGGCTTTAGGTCTTTTATGATCTTGTATCCGTAGGAGGCCTCGTCCTTTATGGCCGCCAAAACACAGACGTCAAGCAGCCCTCGCTTTAACTGAATATCCATACCATACCTCCCATCACGTAATACATCGTATCACGAAGTATTGTTTTTGTCAAGAAAAAAATATTTTTCGGCTTTTGCGAATGGAGTCGACCGTCTGCTTCGCATATTTATGGCTTGTCGACCCAAGGCCTACGCCTTCGGTACCCGACTTCACCGCTCTGCGGGAAAAAACCGTACACTGTACGCTTTTTCTTTTCCGCAGCCCCTCTCGGGTTCGACTCCGGTTTATCTAAACGACAAAACACCCCATCCAAATGGATGAGGTGTTTTTTTAAAAAAAAAAGATATTTTCGGTAGATTGGTGTATGAATTCGCACTCTTACAGAAAATGAAATCCTTGCTCACGCAAGGATGAAATCAGCTAACGCTGATGAAATCTTCGGCTTTGCCTCAGATGAAATTAAATCCACCCATCCGCCGTCGAGGCGGATTTCACCCAACGAAGTTGGATTTCATCGTCGAAGACGATTTCACCCACCCGTAAGGGTGGATTTAGTTGAAAACGACAGATTCCTGTCGGAATCTGTCGTTTTCTGTGGGAGGACTATAAAATAGATTTTTTCGCCTTTTTGGGGGTAGTATTTGTTCCCTTACGAAAAATCCTGAGCTTTCAAGGTTAGGGGCAGCAGTGAGCCGCTGTCATTCGGTCAGCGGCTGCACCGATTTAAGTCCGCCTTTGAATATTACAGTAATCTGTTCTTTTGAGTCCACCACTACACATTCGAGCAGTTGGCGGACGATTCGGTCATCGTATTCCATCGGGCGGTTCTTTATGCCGTCGAGTATCGTGTAGATGTCATCGAGTCTGGATTTTGCGTTTTCTCGCCGTTGCGCTGCGTCAGCTATGCTGTCGAGCTGCTGTTGCAGACGGCTTTTTTCATTCATAAGCCGAGTTGCGGTTTCCTCATCAAAGGCTTCGATGGTGTCGGTGGATACTCGGTCGAGCATCTTTTTGAATTCTGCGTCGATTTCGGCGATCCGTATCTGTAGGTCGATGCTTTTATCCTCGTTCTTTTCTCCCGCCAAGCCCATGCCGATGTGCAGCTTCAGTGTTCGCAATACCTCGGCATTTTGGTTGGCGGTTTCCATGATTGCCGCCATCACAGCCCGTTGCAGCACGCTTTCCTCTACGGAGGGCGAGTTATGACAGTATTTCTTGGCGTATTCAATGCGGTTGATGCATCGCCACACGATTTTCTTTTTGCCGCTTGCCGTCCATGTGCATCGGCGGTAGGCGGATTTGCATTCGCCGCAGACGAGCAGTTCTGTCAGAGCGTATTTACTTGAGTATTTGCCTTGCTCGGTCTTGGCTTTTCGGCTGATCTTGCGTTTGCCGGAGCGCCTTGCGAGTTCCTCCTGGACTCTGCCGAAGGTAGCCGAGTCGATAATGGCAGGGTGGCTGTTTTCCACATAGTATTTAGGGCGTTCGCCGTTGTTGACTCTGACCTTTTTGCTGATGCAGTCGGTGATGTAGGTCTTATTGATGATGGCATCACCTTTGTACCTCTCGTTGGAGAGAATGGACTGTATCGTGGAAAACTGCCACTCTGCTTTTCCCGTCGGGCTTTTGATGCCCTTTTCTTCAAGTAGTTTGGCAATTCCTTTTAAGCTGTCGCCTGCGAGGAAGCGGTCATATATAAAGCGGATCGTTTCGGCTTCTTCGGGGACGATTTCGGGTTGTCCGTCCTCGCCCTTGCGGTAGCCGAGGAAGTTCTTGTATCTGAATACTACCTTGCCTTCACGGGCGGCCTGCGCCTTGCCCCATTTAATGTTGGCGCTGATATTTTCCGATTCGCTTTGCGCAATGCTGCCGTAGATGGTAATGTAAAACTCGGCACCGGGCTGATTGCTGTGGATGCCCTGTTCCTCGAAGTACACATCGACACCGAGGTCATTGAGCAGTCGGACATACTTCAAGCAGTCCACCGTGTTCCGCGCGAACCGGGCAATGGATTTCGTGATGATCATGTCGATTTTCCCTTGCTTGCATCGGCGGATCATGCGGTTGAATTCATCTCGGTTTTTCACGCTTGTGCCGGAGATGCCCTTGTCGGCGTAGATACCTTCAAGCGTCCATCCGTTTTCGGAATTGATGCGTTCAGTATAGTGCTGCACCTGATTTTCGTAGCTGTTGAGCTGTTCCTCCTGCTTAGTGGAAACGCGGCAGTATGCCGCCACCCGCAGGACTCGGTAATGGGTTTTCACGCTTTCTCTGACCGATACGGTCGGTTCGATTACCCGCACCACTCTCTGAGGGGCGACCGTTGTCTGTTGCATGACCTTGCTCCTTTCGTATTATCTGTCCGTTCAGCAGTATGATATCTGCCGTTTTGTCGGTGTACAGGCGTATTTCACTGACCGTGCGGTTCAACCGCTCGGCGATGTCTGCCGTACTGCCAACTTCGGCTTTCAGCCTTTGTACGGCGCAGCACCCGTTGCCGAGTTCTTTATATTTCCGGGCGAGGCACTCCGTCATTTTGCTTCGCAACACCGCCTTGTCTGTTTCCGCCATGTCAAGCATACGGCTGATCTCGTTATTCAGCCGTATTACCTCGGTGCTCGGCTCGTAGGGTGATTCGACAGGCATTTTGATGCTGTCGGCGGTTACCGTGCCGAGAAGGTCGGCGAGTGCGGTCAGCAGTTCGGCATCGGATATCTCGATCCGCAGACGGCAGGCCGTGTTCTCACAAGTCCAGCGCTCTTGGCATTTGCATCGGCTGTCGTGTCGGCGGCGCATTCGGTCACCGCAGCTTGGGCATCGGACGGGGACGGTCAGCTTGAATATGTCCTGTGCTTTGTTCGTGTTCTTTTGTGTGTTGCGCCCATGCTTCGTTTTCCGCATTTTCTCATAGGTTGCTTGGTCGATGATCGGCGGATACACCTCTGTGCCGAGATATTTTGTATTGTCAATGAGATGCTTGAGCCGCCCCTTGTTCCAGTCGGTAACGCCGTCCCTGTATTCGATTTTCTCTCTGTTCAGCTGCTCGGCTATGGTCAGCATAGAGGAGCCGCCGAGGTAGTCGGCAAAGATCCGTTTCAGCACTTTGCTCTCCTGTGGCTCTATGACGATAACGCCGTCTTTACAGCAGTAGCCGTAAGGCAGGGTTCTGTTTTTCATTCGGGTTTCACCGTCCTTTCTTGGGTATTTGCTCGGTCAGTGCAATGCCGCCGAGGAGCTTGAAGGTCAGTTGTTCGCTGCTGTCCACCGTGATGCTCTCGACGATTTCGTCAAACAGCCCGTTGTCAAACTCGACGGTCGGCTCGTATTCATCGAGGATGCCGTTTAGGTCTTTGAGGGTGGCGAGCAGTTGGTCGTCCTCATCCTCAGTGAGCTTTTGCCGCCGTTCAATGCGTAACTCGGTGAGGCGATTGCCGATCTCCGAAGTCTGCATGGCGTAATCAGTGGCATTCATAGCACCGCTTGTGTGCAGCCTTGCAATGACATGGTTCTTTGCACCGAGGTCGGCGATTTCTTTGTCTATCTGCCGTATACGCTCCTGATTGCGGCTTGTGCGGTCCTGCATGGTTTCCATTTGGTGGATCATCGTACCGAGCAGTTCGGCTCGGTAGGTTTTCAGTTTGATAACCATATCGGTAAAGATTTCATATACGGCTTCCTCACGCACATGACGGTGCTGACAGTCGGTTGCACCCGATGATCGACAGGTGCAGATCCACTGGGCTGTTCCGTTTACAACCTGATGACGGAATGCTCTGCCGCATTCGGGGCAGCGTAGCTTTCCCGATATCGGATACATCTTTCGTTTGCATTTCTCCGTCTGCCGTGAGTGCAGTAGATTCTGTGCTGCATGAAAGGTTTCTCGGCTGACAATGGGAGGATTGCTGTTCTCTACATAGTATTGCGGCAGCCGACCGTCATTTTTCACTTTCCGAAACGGCAGGGTTTCGGTGGTATAACTTTTTTGCAGGAGCGCATCTCCCATGTAGCGTTCATTGTTCAATATATAAATGATTGAAGTCGGCAGCCATTTTTCATGACCATGCCGTCTTGGTACACCGTCCTCATTAAGTATTTTTGAAATGGCAGGCGTACCGTATCCCTGTAGGTACAGGTCAAATATTCTTCGTATGACCGCAGCCTCCGTTTCGTTGACGGTCATCTGTCCGTCTTTGAGGTCGAAGCCGTAAGCCGGACAGGTGCAATTGAAGTCACCGGACTGCATCCGCTTTTGATAGCTCCAACGCAAATTCCCCGATATGTTCACACTCTCTTGCTGTGCGGCCATACCGGGGAATGTTACGATCATTTCCATATTCAGTTTTTCGGTGTCTATGCCCTGTTCCTCGAAATACACGCTCACGCCGATCTCTTTGCACATCCGCAGCAGCACGAGCAGCTCCTCGGTGTTCCGTGCCAATCGGGAAACCGATTTGACGATGATGCGGTCGACCTTGCCTTTCCTGCAGTCGGTGATCAGTCGATTCAGCTCATCCCGCTTTTTCATCTCGGTTCCCGTGATGCCCTCATCGGCATAAATGTCGACAAGCTGATATTCGGGATGCTTCTTGGCATAGTCGCTGTAGTAGCGGATCTGTGCGGCGAAGGAGTGGAGCTGGTCGGTAGAGTCACTCGACACCCGGCAGTACGGGGCTAACCGAAGCCGTTCGGCTGTCTGCTTCTTTGTGCTTGTGATTTCAGTAATGTTCATGTCTTTTCTCCTTTCTGCAAGGGGCTGCCTTGCTGTTCTGCCTTTTGGCAACACACACAATACCACAGGAGTACGAATACTTCCAGCGGTTTTTTCCAAAAATCTGAGAATTAAGATTTCAGACACAAATAAGATCAGCACCGTAATGCTCGGCACTGATCTGAGTGATTCTTTCGTATTCATCCTCGGTGATGAGCTGCATAGCAAGGAGCATTTTCAGCAGGCTCACACTGTAAGCATAAGAGGAATTGTTGATGTCTTTCTTATCCATATTCTCACCTCACATTCTAAAAATAAAAGGTTCGGTGTCCGGCTCAAACAATTCGGAAAGTCGAGAGCCGTCTGTTGTTTCAATATCCATATCCTCGTTTGCAAAGGCTTTGACGATTTCTGCAACTGCGGCGGTGTTTCTTCCCAAGCGGCTGATGTTAGGGATAACGAGCAGCTCGGCATTTTTGCTTTTCATGTCGGTGAGGATATCCTGCATTACAGCAGGCATTTTTTCTGACGGCTCTCTCGTAAAGGCAGAGCCGACAATATGGTATCCGTTTTCCTTGCAGTAGGCGTCAAGTTTGCTTTGTGCCGCAAGGAAGTCTGTGTCCGATGCCTGCGGCTGCATTCGGGTAAAGGTGTAGACTTTGATGTTGTCATCCATTGAGCAGCCCCTCCAAGTATTTGATGCCGAGGCTTACCACAAAGGCACGGTCAACGGCGGCGAGGGTTTTGCTGTCAAGCTTGCCGATATACTCGCCGAGCCGTGCTTTGTCTATCGTCCTGATCTGTTCGAGCAGGACGGTGGATTCGGTCTTGAGACCGCTTGTCTTTATTGTTACATGGGTGGGCAGAGCCGCCTTTGTCTTTCTGCTTGTAATTGCCGCCACGATGGTGGTGGGGCTGTGCCTGTTGCCCGTATTATTCTGCAAAATCAAAATCGGGCGAACGCCGCCCTGCTCACTGCCGAAGCCTGCGCCGAAGTCGGCGGAATAGATTTCGCCTCGTTTAATCTCTTTCATATTTAGCCTCCGTTTAAGTAAAAAAAGACGGCCGAGTGCTTTTGGGCAAACGACCGCCTTGTATTGTATTTGTATCAATCGTTCTTTTTTCTGTCCGTATTTGTCCACGACGCCCCGAACAAGGGAACGCACCCTCCGGTCATGCATTTGACCTCATTGGAATCCCACCACTCCCAGGATCTCTGCGAGGCGCCCTCATTGGCTGCGACGGCTCACGGCACTTTGCTCGTACCGCTTCAACGCTCGGCCTGTGACTGGACGCAAGTATCATTATTGCTTCTGCTTTTTATGGCCTTCGGTGCGGATGCGCCGCACCGTCCGACTCAAGAGGTCGTGTGGCTTATCGGTTTCGCCGACAGCAGAAGGAAGGTAAAGGATGCGCTGTACTATTCGGTTTTCAAAGAACGGGCGGAGGCTATAGAGAAAGCCCCCTCACTTTCCATGCCGAAAAGTTGAGGGGGCTACAACCAAGTTTTTTAATTTTCTAAAAGATTTTTGAGTTTTGCTCTGATTTTGGCGATCCGCTTGCTGATTGCCTGTTGTAATACGCCGTAAATTTCGGCAAGGTCTGTGCCTGAAATGCCGGCGTAATAGTGGCGGTAGATGAGAAGCTGTTCCTCATCAGTCAGCTTGAGGATGGCTTTTTTGAGTTTGTCCGTGATAATGCTTTCCACTACGGTGTCGCATACATCTGGCTGCTCGGCAATGAGGATGTCCTCGCCGCTGAATTCATCGGTGGTCAGCATATCGTAGGAAAAGTCGCCGTTATCCGCAGAGCGTTCGTCCAGATATTTCTGACGGCGCTTTGCTCGGTAGAATTCCGTGTAATCCTCTTTGGATACCTCCATAAGCCTGCCGTAGAGAGGCAGGAACAGCTTGTCCGCATATAACGGGCAGATTTGCTCACGACGCCGGAATTCCTCATATGTCAGTTCCGTGTATCCGCCGTTTTCTATGATATAAACCGCTTTGGGTTGTTTTTTCAAGGTTATGTACCTCCGTTCAATCGTTTTTGGTTGGTTTCAAAAACGATTGATACGGAGGGCTGCGGCAGCCGACAGAGCTGCCGGATTGCCGCTGTTTTAGGGCGCAAAGGCCGCAAAAAGTCAAGCCAAGTAAAATTCCCGTTTTTTCGGTGCTTTTATTGGCGCTTCTCGGATATTGTTTTGAATTTTGTCGACCGGGAAGGTCAAAAAATATAGGTGTCTGTGTGTCTGCGCAAAGACAGCCTTTGCTATTTCAACACCGGTATCTTTCCTATGTTCTTTTTCATGTTCTCACCTTGTCGCCGAAGGACGTCAGGGCGGCCGCCCTTTACGGCAAAGATCCGTATGGTATGTCCTCTGAAAGCACTGCACTGTACATCGGTATCACCTCCTCGCTGGAATATTTTGCCGAACCGCTTGTTTTGCTGCTGAAAACGGCTGATTTTTGTCGAAGGCATAAAGAAAGAGCGCCCAGCAAGTTTTTTACTTGCTGAGCGCTCTTGAAACTGTGCCGGA
>SFWF01000157.1 GCA_004560045.1 bacterium
GATAAGACAGCACATACCGTCTATAACCTCGCCTAAATTGTGGGGCGGGATTTCGGTAGCCATACCTACGGCGATACCCGAAGAGCCGTTTACTAAGAGCTGCGGAAAGCGAACCGGCAGTACCTCGGGCTCGGTCAAACGGTTATCGTAGTTAGGAACCATATCAACGGTTTCTTTTTCAATATCGTCAAGCATATGGAGGGAAAGGCGGTTCATTCGCGACTCGGTATACCTGTATGCCGCGGCAGGGTAGCCGTCGATATTACCGAAGTTTCCGTGACCGTCTATAAGGGGATAGCGCAGAGAAAAATCCTGCGCCATACGCACCATAGCGTCGTAAACGCTGGCGTCGCCGTGGGGGTGATAAGAACCGAGCACCGAACCGACGGTGTCCGCGCACTTGCGGTACGCCTTGTCGGGGGTAAGTCCGTTTTTATACATTGTATAAAGTATTCTTCTGTGAACCGGCTTTAAGCCGTCCCTTACGTCGGGGATAGCACGCCCAACAAGCACCGACATTGAATACTGGAGCATACTGTTTTTAATTTCGTCAACGATTTCTACGGGGACAATTTTAGTCTCCTCGTCGCTCGGCCAGTATACGTTTTCCTGTTTAGCCATTTTTTATTCTCCCTTAAATATCCAAATCTGTCGCGAATACCGCGTTTTCTTCGATAAATTTACGTCTCGGCTCGACCTCTTCACCCATTAGCATTGTAAAGGTTTGATCTGCAAGCTCGGCGTCCGACATACTAACCTTTAGCATTGTCCTGTGCTCGGGGTCAAGGGTGGTTTCCCAAAGCTGTTCGGGGTTCATCTCACCGAGACCCTTATACCGCTGAACATCAGGCTCGCCGCCCAATTCCGCAACATATCTGTCCTTTTCCTCGTCGGTAAAGGCGTCAAAATATCTCTTTCCCTTTGCGACCCTGTAAAGCGGGGGCTGGGCTAAATAAACATGACCCGTCTCGATAAGCTCGGGCATATAGCGGAAGAAGAAGGTTAACAACAGGGTTCTGATATGGGAGCCGTCTACGTCGGCATCCGCCATAATAACAACCTTGTCGTAACGGAGCTTATTAATATCAAAATTTTCGGCAATTCCCGTGCCTAACGCAACTATTACGGGAGTAAGCTTATCGTTGCCGTAAACCTTATCAACCCTCGCCTTTTCAACGTTAAGCATTTTACCCCAAAGCGGGAGTATTGCCTGATAGGTGCTGTTTCTGCCCTCAACCGCCGAGCCGCCCGCGGAGTCTCCCTCTACTATGAATATTTCGGTCTTGGTCGGGTCGTCCGAGATACAGTCGGTCAGCTTTTCGGGCATTCTGGTTTTGCCGCCTATGCCCGATTTATTACGCTGTAATTCTCTTGCCTTTTGCGCCGCCTCTCTGGCATTAGAGGAGGCTATCGACTTGTCAAGAATTATCTTTGCCTCGGTCGGGTGATCCTCAAGATAATTCATCATCTTTTCAGCAACAATATTGTTAACAAGGGTTCCTATCGAGGTATTTCCGAGCTTTGCCTTGGTTTGGGATTCAAACTGCGCATCGGTAAGCTTAACGCTTACAACCGCCACAAGACCCTCGTTAATATCCTCACTCTTTAGATTATTATCGTTATCCTTTAAAATTTTAAAGGTTCGCGCATATTTATTTATAACCCTGGCAAGACTTGTCTTGAAGGCGCTTTCGTGGGTACCTCCGTCCACCGTGTGAATGGTATTTGCGAAGGACATAATTTTAGTGTCGTACCCCGTACTCCACAAAAGCGCAATTTCCGCCATAGAGTCGCCCGACGTGCCGTTTAAGTAGATGACGTTTTCGTTAAGACGGTCCTTTTTGCTCTTTTCGAGCAGATATTCTACATAGGATTTTATACCGCCCTCAAAGCAGAGATCCTCCTCGCGGTCGGGAATATCCGCGTCGGAGCGCTTATCTATAAGCACAATGCGAATACCCGCGTTAAGAAACGCCTGCTCGCGAAGCCGATTTAAAAGAATATCGAAATCGTAACGAGTTGTGTCGGTAAAAATTGTGGGGTCGGGCTTAAAGGTTACCTTTGTACCGGTTTTTTCGGTATCGCCGATAATTTTAAGCTCG
>SFWF01000158.1 GCA_004560045.1 bacterium
AGTCAAGCTCCTTCTTTCCCGTATAAAGCTCGTAGTAACGTCCCTTTAGCTTAAGCAGTTCCTCGTGATCTCCGCGCTCTATTATTTCGCCGTTTTCAAGTACCATTATTGCGTCGGAGTTTCGAACGGTTGAAAGTCTGTGGGCAATAACGAAGGTCGTGCGATTTTCCATAAGTCTGTCCATACCGTGCTCGATATGTCGCTCTGTTCGGGTATCTACCGAGCTGGTAGCCTCGTCAAGAACGAGTATAGGCGCCTTTGAAAGAGCCGCACGGGCAATATTTAAAAGCTGCCTCTGACCCTGAGAAAGGTTTGCACCGTCGCCCGTTATCATAGTGTTGTAGCCGTTTTCGAGTCGTGTTATAAAGGAATGTGCGCTTGCGGTCTTTGCCGCCGCAATAACCTCCTCATCGGTGGCGTCAAGCCTTCCGTAGCGAATGTTTTCCATAACCGTACCCGTAAACAGATGGGTATCCTGTAGTACCATAGCGATATTCTTTCGAAGAACGTCTCTCGGGTAGTCTTTAATATCCTTTCCGTCAATGGTGATCGAGCCCTCTCCGATATCGTAAAATCGGTTTAAAAGATTGGTTATAGTCGTTTTACCTGCTCCCGTTGAGCCTACGAAGGCGATCTTCTGACCGGGTTTTGCGTATAGCGAAATATTTTTTAGAACGGTCTTTTCGGGGACGTATCCGAAGCTTACCTTATCAAGTATAACGTGTCCCGTGATCTCGGTATTTTTTTCGCTTTCGGGAGCATCCTCGGGCTCGGGATCCATATCCATAACCGCAAATACTCTTTCTGCACCTGCAAGAGCCGAGAAAACGGCGGTCATCTGCTGAGATATCATATTTATCGGCATATTGAACTGCTTTGAATAGTTAGCGAATACGGTGAGCGCTCCCGGTGTAAAGGAGGTAGTACACATCATAATTCCGCCGATACCAACCGTTATAGCGTAGCTTATCTGACTTGTGTTACCCATAACGGGTCCCATAATGCCGCCGTAAAACTGTGCCTTAAACTGCTTGTCGCGAAGATCGTCGTTTAAAAGCTCAAATTCTTCCTCACATATACTTTCGTGATTGAATACCTTAACGACCTTCTGGCCCGTTACAGTTTCTTCAATATATCCGTTAACGGCTCCGAGTGCGGCCTGCTGACCCGAATAAAATTTACGTGATGCCTTTGCGATAGCGCCTCCTCCAAGAGCAAATATCGGAATAAAGATTACCGTAATAAGGGTCAGTATCCAGTTGGTGGTAGCCATAAAGAAAAATGTTCCGATAAGGGTTATGGCACCCGAAATAAGGGAGGTAAGGGAATGGTTGAGCATCATATCGATGTTGTCAACGTCGTTGGTGAAACGGCTCATTACCTCTCCCGTAGGATTTTGATCGAAATATTTTACGGGTAAGCTCTGAACCTTCTCGAAAAGGTCGTTTCTTATCCTTTCAAGGGTGTTCTGGGTTACAGAGAGCATAATTCTTGCCTGAAGATAGTTGCAAATTATACCTACAACATAGACGCAGAAAAGTATAATAATCGCCGTTAAAACGTAGGTAAGAATTTCGGCAAACCTTCCGCCTGCCATAAATTCCCGTACAAAGGATACCTCGGTTATTCCTTCGATCAGCTCATCGGCCTTAACCGCCATAAGTCCCGAATTTTCAACCGTTGTGGGTTGCTGTGCGATACGGTTGATAATGGGAAGAAGCGAGAACGAACCGACAAGGGAGGTAACGGTAGAGGTCAGCATACAGAAAAGCACAAGTATAAATTTTGGCCAGTGCTTACCGAAATAGGTGAATAGCCTTTTAATTGTAGTTTTGGTCTGCTTTGGTTTTCCGCCTCCCATTCCGGGACCGCCCGGACCTCTTCTCGGTCCCATCATCGGACGCTTTTCGTTTCCCGGCTTAGATGACGAATACTGCTTCTGAAGCTGTTCAAGTGTTCTTTTACTCATATTCGTCAGGCCTCCTTCTTGTCCATCTTGAAGTGCCAGAGCATCCCTTCCATGATCTGCTTGCCGATGGGCATGGTGGGGTCCAGGCTGGTCATGGGGTCCTGGAACACCATGGCGATGCGCTTGC
>SFWF01000007.1 GCA_004560045.1 bacterium
CGGTTTCGGCTACCGTTTTATAATTCGGATCTACGACTATGGTAAAAAGCCTAAGCATACAAACGAACATAGTCGCTACGATCAAAAAGTAGCAAAGGGCTACCCGTTTATGATATGAAGTCATAGAAAAACCTCCCCCGACAGTATTGACGGAAGAGGTTTTTATTATTCGCTTTTCATTCTCAGCATCGAGCCGGGCTTTACGGGGTGACCAAAGGGAATTTTAATTTTCATCATAGGATGAGGCGCCGAGTCTATGGGGTTTCCGTCCCCGTCGAAAAGCTCGGTAGCCGTAACCGTAAAGGGCTCGCTCTTCGGCTCTAAGCAGTCGAGCTCCTGACCCTTCCAAAACTTGTTTTTAAGGGTCGCTACGATACAGCCGTCCTCGTAGCCGTCCACCGTTGCGGCAACGGCATAATCGCGGACGTAGCCTGCGTGAGCGTAGGTCTGTGCATTTTCGGGTCGGCCGAAATAAAAGCCCGTAGAGTAGGTTCGGTGACTTATCTTATTAAGCTCCTCCTCTACCCAGATAGGCAGAGTCCAGCCTTCGCCGCTACCCTTAAGGCTGTCGAGAGCGCCGCGATAAGCATTGGCGGTAACGGCCACGTAATACTGCGACTTGGCGCGGCCCTCGATCTTAAGGCTTCCGATACCTGCGTCCTGCATTTCCTTTAGGTGCTGAGCCATACAGAGGTCGTTGGCATTTAGGATATAGGTTCCCTTATCGGTTTCGGTAATATCGAAATGCTGACCCTCGCGGTTGGTCTCCACAAGAGAATAGGACCAACGACAGGGCTGAGCACAGTCGCCGCGGTTGGCGTCCCGTCCCGTCATATAGGAGGAAAGCAGACACCTTGCCGAAAAGGAGACGCACATTGCGCCGTGGGTAAAGCATTCGAGGGTTAGCTCCTTAGGAGTTTTCACCCTTATTTCGGCTACCTCGGCAAGGGATAACTCACGGGCGGTAACAACACGGTTAGCTCCCATATTATAAAACGCGTTTGCAGTTTCGTAGTTTACGACGCCCGACTGAACCGATACGTGAAGCTCACATTTCGGGGCGTATTTTTTTACAAGGCCGATAGTGCCGAGATCGGCGGCGATTATCGCGTCGGCTCCTGCGTCCTGACAAAGTTCTAAGAAGGCAGGAATACGGCATATCTCGTCGTTATGCGGCAGGGTGTTGCAGGCGATATGAACCTTAACTCCCCTATCGTGGGCATATTTAATTCCCTCGCGCATATCCGCTTCGCCGAAATTTGAAGCGGCGGTACGCATTCCGAACTCCTCTCCTGCGATATAGACGGCATCTGCGCCGAAATCGACGGCGGTCTTGAGCTTAGTCAGATCCCCCGCGGGGCAGAGAAGCTCGGGTAAAATAGTTTTATCAGTATAGCTCATATATCCATTTACCACTTGCCTGAAGCTTTTTAATAGTTGAACTGTGACCTGCGGCGGAGGTGTTATAGTAGAATTTTCCGTCGCTGTCGGTTACGAAATAGGTGTACTTAAAGTTTTCGGTAGGAAGAAATGCCGCTTTGATAGCCGCCGCACCGGGAGAACAAACGGGTCCCGGAGGAAGGCCGATAGCGGTATTCTGCGTATCGTATCTTCCGTCGCCATTCATGGTCTTATCGTAATAAATGGTCGGAGAAGAGCCAAGATGAGCAAAGGAGGAGGGGTTATTAAGACGGTTATGAAAAACGGCGGAAACGTTGGCCATTTCGTCGGTATTGATTCCCGATTCGAGCTGAACAATAGAGGCAAGGGTCAGCATTTCGTGAATAGAGTAGCCCATTTTTCTCGCGTTTTCTATCATTTCGTCGGTTATTATCTCTTCGGTATGCTTAAGCATTTTATCGATAGCAAGCTTCGCACATTCCTTGGAGTCGTAGTTGAAGAAGTCGTATGTATCGGGGAAAAGGTAGCCCTCTAAAGGATAGTAGGTATTTTCCTTATCCACCGACGAAAGCAGACGTCCTTCAAGCTCTACCTCGTCGAGAGCGGCATAGAAATCTTCCTTGGTGCATACCCCTGCCTTCTCGAGCAAAGAGCCTATTCCCGGTACCGTAACGTCCTTACCGTTTACGTTTTTAACGTAGTCGTAAAGGCAGGTACCCTCGGGGATGGTAACGGTGACCGATTTTGCCTGCTCACCGCCGTTTATAAGGACCTCGGCTATTTCCTCGTAGCCGCTTCCCTTTTCTATTTTAAAGGTTCCGTAGCGGTAGAGGGTCTCGGTGGCGGACATTTTAGAATAGAAGCGGAAGAACAGAGCACTGTTTATAACCTTTTCGTCCTCTAAAATATCGGCAATATCCGAAACGTTAGAGCCCTGCGGAATAACGACGGTTATATATTCCCCGTTCTTTTTTCCGCCCTTATAATCGGAGGTATAAGAAAAGTATACCCAGGCGCAGATTGCGGCAATAAGCGCAAGAAGGCCTAAGACCACCCAAAGCAGAATATGCTTTTTCTTTTTAGGACTCTCCTCCTCGGTAGCTTCGGATTTGTTTTCTTCGCCGCCCTTATACATTTCGAGAACCTCTTCTATTGAAAGAGGTTCATTATCGCCGTTATCGGCACTCGTATTTATTTCATCAAAATTTTCAAATTTATTTTCGTTTTCCAAGCTCGCACCTCGTTATTTTGACCTGCAGGTCTTGATTCGTTTATCGGTTACCACGATATCGACACAACGGTCGAATCTTCCGTGATACATAAAGGGTCTCAGCTCGTCGGAATAGCAAATTCCCGCAGAGATACCCGTAAATCGGACCATATAACGGTCGTAATAGCCTTTACCGTAGCCGATACGGTAGCCCTTCATATCGAACTGCATTCCCGGGACTATCATAAGACAGCCCGTAAAGTCGTCAACGACGGGAAGAGAGGGGGCGGGCTCTAAGACCGAGAAGGTACCGGGGGCCAGACATTCGAAGGAGTCGATATAGTGAAACTCCATATCGCGGCTATCGGGAATACAGCGGGGTACGGCGACCCTTTTGCCGTCTGCCCAGGCGTTTTTTATTATCTGAACCGTATCTACCTCGATAGGAGTAGACATATAGATCAGCAGAGTTTTAGCAGGACGGTACTCCTTAAGGCGGCGGACGTTTTCAGCTACCGATCGGTCGAGCGTCGCCTTCGCTTCTAAGGATAAGGCCTGACGCTTAGCCCTGCAGTTCGCCCTGAGCTCCTGCTTATATTTGCGGATATCTATCGGGCGCATTGCATAGACTCCCTGAGCTGTGCCGAGGTTTTGGGAGAGCCTGTCAGATAGTCGACTATAGCGAAGCCGAAATCAAAAACGGCTCCCGCACCCTTGGCGGTTATTATATTCTGATCGGTTACTACCGAGCGGTTTCGGTAGGTAGCGCCGATAAGCTCCTCCTCAAAGCCGGGATAGCAGGTAGCGTATTTATCCTTTAAAAGTCCTAAATGACCGAGTATCGAGGGGGCGGCACAGATGGCGGCAACAAGCTTTTTGCTCTGATAAGCGCCCTTGGCGGCATGACAGACCGTTTTGTTGGCCTCAAGGTTAAGGGTGCCCGGCATTCCGCCCGGAAGGACTACCGCTTCAAGGTCGACGGGAGCAAACTCACCCGTTTTAATATCGGCGGTTATTTTTATTCCGTGACTTCCGACGATCTCTCGCTTATTTACTCCGACGCAGGTGACCTTTATGCCCGCTCTGCGAAGAATGTCTACGGTTACAAGCGCCTCGGCCTCTTCAAAGCCGTCGGCTAAAAATACATATACCATATTAACTCCAAGTTAAAGAATTTTTAAGGCCTCGCCCAGAACGTCCTCGGCGATTTCTTCTATACTGCGCGGCTGACCGTCCTTGGCGCAGGAAATTTTTACCCAACCCGAATAGTCGGCGGTAAACATTGCGGCCTCGCGGCAACGGTTTAGGTACTCGACGTCGGTTTCGTGAATATCCTTGCTTCCGCCTGCCTTACTGTAGCGGCCGTCGAGGAGCTTCTGTGATACCTCGGTAGGCATATCGAGGAATATGACCTTATCGGGCTTCGGGATACCGAGTTTCTCGTATTCGAACTCGTAAAGCCAGGAAAGGAAGCCTTCCCACTCGGCTCTGTCGAGCTTCGAGCACTGATGCACGGCGTTGGAGGTGGTATAGCGACCCGAAAGGATTATTCCGCCGTTGCCGTAATATTCTCCCCAATCCTTTTTAAAGGAGGCGTAGCGGTCTACTGCATAAAAGCAGGAGGCGGCAAAGGCATTTACGTCGCCCGGTCTGCTTCCGAACTGACCTGCAAGATACATTTTGACGAGGGCGGAGGAATCGTCCTCATAGCAGGGAAAGGAAACGGTTCTGCATTCGATGCCGTGTTTTTCAAGGCCTTTCGGCAGAAGCTCGAGCTGAGTCGATTTTCCGCTTCCGTCAAGACCCTCTATTACAATAAGCTTACCCATAATCAGTTTCCTTTAAGTTTCTTATACTCTTCTCTTACCTCTTTTATTCGTCCGCAGGTCATACCTCCTTCGGGACAACCTCCCGAGACGCAGGAGGGACCCGCATTTTTAAAGAGGTTCGGAGCGACCTCAAGAACTAAAGCCAACATTTGATCGGCCACGTCCTTTATCTCCCACTGCGCACGGTTACAGCAGCGGTGACGGAAGAAGTTCATAAGGCTTCGGGCATTCATCGTAACGACGATCTTAGTTTCGCAGGCGTTGGGGAGGAGGAAACGGGCATCCTCAAAGGCCTTTTTCTTGGCCTTTTTGACCGCTTCCTTTTCGTCCAGGCCTGCCGCTAAAAAGCTTTCGGTATGCTTTTTCGTAAGTATCTCGGCTAGGTTTTTATAGCCTGCGTCAATGGCCTCCATCTGACGGATGAACTCGGCCTTGGCTTCGGGGATAGCCTCCACCTCGGGGGGAATTATATACTCGAAGCTGTCCTCGCTGACGTAGCGCTGACTCTTCTGACTGTAAGAGGCGAGTCTGTGACGGACGAGCTGATGTGAGCAGGCGCGGGAAATTTCCTCGACGCCGAAGGTAAAGGAAACGTGCTCGATAGGGCTTTCGTGACCTATCTCGGAAAGCATTTCCACAAAGGCGGCGGTCTTTTCGGGGGTAAGGCCCTCCTGAATAGACTCGATGGTGGAGGGAGAATAGCAAAGCTTTGCGGCGGCGGCCACGGTAGCTTCGGGATTCGGAGTGTGGGCAAGCAGGGTTACTTTAGCCATTTTTTAGTCTCCTTTCGCATAATTTGGACATAATTTATTTTATTATAACAAATACTTATGAAACTTTCAACAAAAATCGCCTCTTCTGCGCAGAAGGGGCGGCAAATTTGTTTTTTTGAAAGCTTTTAAGAATCTTATATATTGGGTAATAAAAACACCTCCCACAGATTATACCATCCGCAGGAGATGTTTGCAAGGCTATTCGTTTTTCGGGGAGAAGAGGGTGCAACCGAGATTTCTGAAATGCTCTATTTTTCTATACAGCAATTCCTCCTCACATTTAAAAAACCGCGCCAGGCAGGAAATGCACATAAACTCTTCCTCTGCCCTGCCCATAAGCTTTTTGTGAAGACCTATCTCGTCGCAGGTAAGCTCTTTATTACATTCGGTACAGTTCGCCATTTTTAGCCCACTACCTTTACGCGGTAGAGCTTACAGTCGTGGGGCTCGGTATCGGGGATATCCAGCACGCCGCAACGGGAACGGATAGTCTCGCCGCTCCAAAGCTCGGTGGCCTCAAGCACCTTTCCGCTTATGGCGGGAAGGCCTAAAAGATCGGGAAGCACGGCCTGGTGCCATCTGCTTGCTTTGCCGTCCGAGAAATTAAAGATACCTAAGGCAATATCGCCGCCGTCGAGATATTTCGCCATAAGCAAAACTTCGTCGGGAAGATTCTTATAGAAGGGGTCCTCGGGCTTTCTCTCGGTATTTATCTCCCATTTCGTGTTATTGATGTAAAAGGGCTGGGCGCAAAGAGGATCCTGATTTATGGCAATGACCTCCTTGTTCGTAAGTATGGCTTTGGCGGCGTCACTCATATTTCGGATGTCACAGCCTATCATAAGAGGACTGTTCAGCATTGCCCAAAGCGAGAAATGGGTACGGTATTCGACGTCGGTGCAGCCCGTAAGGCCTACATTACCCTTTCCGTACATACCCACCACCAGCATATCCATATCGTTAAAGCAGCCTCTTCCGTTATACTCCTGCAGAGGCGCCTCTTTAAGGGCAAGAGTTTTGATCGATTCCCAGGAATCGAATATATCTTGGGTGGAACGCCACATATGGGCTCCCGTTTCCTTTATCCAATGACGGGTATTTTCAGCACCCCACGAGCAGGCGCTGAAAAGAATGTCTCTTCCGCAGTTGGCAAGAGCCAAGGCCATTCTCTTATAAAGCACGTCGGCATTTATGCAGGTCGGATGAAAGCAAAAATCGTACTTTAGGAAGTCGATCTCCCACTCGGCAAAGGTGGCGGCGTCAATCCATTCGTAGTCGAAGCTTCCCGGATAGCCCGCACAGGTATAGTAGCCCGCGCAGGAATACATACCGAATTTAAGTCCCTTGGAGTGTATATAATCGGCAATGTATTTCATTCCGTGGGGAAACTTTTCGGGGTCGGGCACCAAACGGCCCTTTTCGTCTCTTTCCTTTAGTGCCCAGATATCGTCGATAACGACGTATTCGTAGCCCGCATCCTTAAGTCCGCTTTCTATAAAGACGTCGGCGGTTTTAAGAATAAGCTCCTCGTTTATATCCTTAGCAAAGGTGTTCCAGGAATTCCATCCCATTGGCGGTTTGTTTACTATCATACTATTGACCTCCCGATAAAATTGTGGTATCCTTAATATACATTAAATTTCATAACAAATAAAGCGATTTTTGTTTCATATTTATGGATTTTTGTTTCAGGTGATGTTATGCAAGAATTATATCTTAAGGTCATATCCGCGGGAAGCTCCCTTAACTACCCCCACGCCTATTGGGGACCGGGAATAAGAGACGACTATATATTCCATTTTGTTCTTAGCGGTCGCGGATATTTTGAAATGGGCGGCAAGAAGCATCTTATTACCAAAGGTCAAAGCTTTCTTATATACCCCGGCAATACCGTAAACTATTACCCCGACAAGGAAGAGCCTTGGGAATATATCTGGGTGAATTTTACGGGAGCCGAGGCCGAAAAGCTCCTTAAATACACGGCATTTTCGCTAAAGAAGCCCGTAACCCCGGCAGAGCTCAGCGGAAGGACCGAAAAGGCCTTTTTCGCACTTCACGAAAGCTTTAAGGACGTATCCCCTGCGGGGGTCTGCCGAAGCATAGCGGAGCTCAGAAACATTTTCGCAAGCTATATGGAGCTTTATCCTTCGGCGCCCTTAAAGCTCAGCGAGCACACCGCACTTATTGAATATATAGAAAAAAACTGCCTTAATCAGAGCTTCAGCTTAGACGACACCGCAAAGCGCTTCGGGCTCAGCCGAATATCTCTTTACCGCCGTTTCAAAAAGGAGATGGGGGTATCTCCGAAGGAACATATAATAAGCATCAAAGCCGAAAGAGCCTGCGACCTGCTTAAGACCACCGATCTTTCGGTGAAGGAGATATCCTATTCCTTAGGATTTTCCGACCCGCTTTATTTCTCCCGCTTTTTCAAAGCCGAAACAGGCCTCTCCCCAACCGAATATAAACCTTAGCGCAGTATAAAAATCAGGTATACTGATTTTTTCTCTTGCCGTATTGGGAGAGATGTAGTATAATGTATCTGTTATATTATGCTTTTTGAGGTATTGTTATGGAAAATGAAGCTAAGAAAAAGGTTTTAAGCTGTATTCAGCCAAGCGGAATGCTCACTTTGGGCAACTATCTCGGCGCGCTTAAAAACTGGAAAAATATGCAGGAGGAGTTCGACTGCACCTTTGCGGTTGCCGACCTTCACGCAATAACCGTTCGTCAGGAGCCCGCTAAGCTCCGCTCTCAGATCTATTCGACCTACGCTCTTATGTTAGCGCTTGGTCTTGATCCCGAGGAGTCTACCCTCTTTATTCAGTCACACGTCCCCGCCCACAGTCAGCTTTCCTGGCTCCTTTCCTGCTATACGCAGTTTGGCGAGATGGCAAGAATGACTCAGTTTAAGGATAAATCCGCAAAGCACGCCGATAACGTAAATGTAGGCCTTTTCTCCTACCCCGTGCTTATGGCGGCGGATATTCTTCTCTATAAGCCCGACTTCGTACCCGTCGGAGCCGACCAGAAGCAGCATCTTGAGATTGCCCGTGATATAGCCGAGCGCTTTAACGGAATTTACGGCGACGTATTCACCGTACCCGATCCTTATATACCCAAGATCGGCGCCCGAGTTATGTCTCTTCAGGACCCCACCAAGAAGATGTCGAAATCCGACGAGAATCTCAACGCCTGGGTCGCAATTCTCGACACCCCCGACGACATTATGAGAAAGTTTAAGCGTGCCGTTACCGACAGCGAGGCAAAGGTCTGCATCGGCGAGGAAAAGCACGGTATAAACAACCTTATCGGAATCTATTCGGCCATTACCGGCAAGACCTCCGACGAAATTACCGCAGAGTTTGAGGGTAAGGGCTACGGCGACTTTAAGCTTGCGGTCGGAGAGGCCGTTGTCGAAGAGCTTCGCCCCATAAGAGAAAAATACGACTCTATTATTAAAGATAAGGCCGCTCTTGAAGCCCTTTACAGAGAGGGCGCCGAAAAGGCGGGCTACATCGCACGAAAGACCCTTGCTAAAGCAATGAAAAAGGTCGGTTTCGTACTATGAGCTTTCCCCTTATAGGAAACGGACGCATAAAGGAGTCGGTTTCGGCCTTAGTTTCGGCAGGAAGACTCCCCCACGCGGTTATAATAGAGGGTGATATCGGTACGGGAAAAAGAACCCTTGCAAGGTATCTTGCCAAGATAGCGGTTTGCGAAAGCAAGGAGCCCCCCTGCGGACTGTGCCGCTCCTGCCACCTTGCAGACAGCGGAACACACCCCGACATCGAGACGGTTGCCCCCGAAGAAAAGAAGAAAAACATCAACGTTGATCAAATAAGAGAGCTTCGTACCACGGCCTATCATTCGGCCCATACCGCCTCTCGCAGAGCCTTTATAATCGAGCAGGCCGACACTATGAACGCGGCCTCGCAAAACTCGCTTTTAAAGGTTTTGGAGGAGCCGCCAAGCGACGTTTTGTTTATTCTTATTACCCTTTCGGCTAAGAATCTTCTTGAAACGGTAGTTTCCCGCTGTATGGTGCTCTCCCTCTTCCCTCCCGAAGCCGAAGAGGCCCTTGCCTACCTTACCGAAGAGAAAAAGCTTTTACGTGACGAGACCTCTATTCTTCTTTCAGAGGAAAAGAACAACATCGGAAAGGTTTTAATGCGCCTTTCAAACAGCAAGGACAGTATCGGCAGGGCCGCCGCTCACGATTATTTTGAAGCTATAAAAAAAGGCTCTGCCCTATCGGCTCTGATTTCTACGGTACCCCTCGAAAAGGACCGACTTGAGGCAGGAAGATTTACCGACGAGCTTTCGGAAATACTTACCGCTAACATCAAAAAATCGGTCAGGTTTATCGTGACCGCAGGAGAGTATATCCGTATGCAGGAGATAATTTTCGAAATGAAGCCCCTGCTTGAAACAAACATCAATTTACAGCTTTACTTCGCCGCCCTCACCTCACGCATTACGGCAGTTACGGCGAAATAATTATATATTAAGGAGAAATTTATGACCGAGGTTATCTCTGTAAAATTCAAATCAGACGGCAGAGCATACTTTTTCGACCCCGCAGGCATTAAGGCCGAAGTCGGAGATATCGTCGTCGTTGAGACGGCGAGAGGAATCGAATGTGCTACCGTTTCGGAGGGTGTTAAAAAGGTTGACGATATGAAGATAGTCAAGCCCCTTAAAAAGGTCCTTCGTATTGCCGATTCCATAGACAAAAGAAAGATGGAAGAAAACCGCAAGAAGGCCGACGAGGCCTTTAAGGTTTGCGAAAAGAAGATACTTGAGCACAAGCTTGATATGAAGCTTGTGGACGTTGAATACGCCTTCGACGGAACCAAGATCCTTTTCTACTTTACAAGCGACGGCAGGGTCGATTTCCGCGATCTCGTTAAGGATCTCGCATCCGGTTTTCATACGAGGATCGAGCTTCGTCAGATAGGTGTTCGCGACGAGGCCAAAATGCTCGGCGGTCTCGGAATCTGCGGTCAGCCCTTCTGCTGTGCAAGATTTTTAGACGATTTTCAGCCCGTTTCCATCAAGATGGCGAAGGAGCAGGGTCTTTCCCTTAATCCTACCAAGATTTCGGGCAGCTGCGGCAGACTTATGTGCTGTCTTAAGTATGAGCAGGACGCTTACGAGTATCTTAACTCAATAACTCCTCCCGTAGGCTCCTACGTTAAGACCGCCTCGGGTAACGGCGTAGTTGTGGACGAAAACCCCTTAACGGGCAACCTTTACGTCCGTATCGGAGAGGATGCTGCCCCTATAAAGATTCACCGTAGCGAGGTCGAGCTTATAAGCAAGGGCAAAAAGGGTAAGCCCCAGCCTCCGAAAAAGGAAGAAACTACCGAATAAGCTATTTTCAAAAATCGACATTTTTTTCTTGCATTTTCAAAAAGATATGTTAAAATAGATACGGACACAAGGAGGTGTATTCAAATGGCATACAAAATTTCCGACGCTTGCATCAGCTGCGGCGCTTGCGCAGGTGGCTGCCCCGTAGAGGCTATCGCTGAGGGTGACGGTCAGTTCGTAATCGACGCTGACAAGTGCATCGACTGTGGCGCTTGTGCAGCAGGCTGCCCCGTAGAAGCTATCGCTGAGGCTTAAGTTAAAGCTAAAAAGAAAACGACCCGACGGTTTTACCGTCGGGTTATTTTTTTTAAAGCCGATTGGATTTTGAGAAGTTTACGGTTTCTCTTTTTATAGTTGGTCTACGATATTTTCATATATTATATATTGAGAATAACCGTTTATCTCGGTCTTATTTTCCTCGGGATGTCGGGGAGGCTTCGCCCCTACTGACCACTAAAGCCTGACACCTGAAACCGGTTTATCCTTTATCTACGCTGAATGAGGTGTTGTTAAAACGGATATTGTCGGCATACTGAATATTCATCGGGTTATAGACCTCACTCTCGTGATGTCCGTGACGGGTCGCACCGTGGCTTTGTCTGTCGGGGAATTCGGTGCCGTCGGTGAGGGTGAAGGAGCAATTATTAAATTCGACGTTTTCTATGTGATTTTCTTTTCTTCCGTTTATATATTCTCAATTAAGGTCGCCTCTCTGCCGATGTCTGCTGAGCTTGGATTGTCCTTAGTAGGCTTTATGTAGGGCAGGAAGAAATCGATTCCGCAGGAGCAATCGGTGAAGACGAGATTTGAGAAGGTGCAGTTTCTGATAACTCCGTCGTTTATCCAGCCGATGCGGATACCGGCGGAATAGCTGGTCAGGTTGCAGTTGGTGATAACGACGCGCTCGCATACCTTGTTTTCTTTAAGGGAAACGTTATTTGCGCGAACGATTAGACAGTCGTCTCCGCACCTTATTGAGCAGTTTGAAACAGTAACGTTGCGGCTTGAGTTTATGTGAATACCGTCGTTGTTGGGGTACTCGACCTCGGCGTCTATCTTACACTTATCGAAGGCTACGAAGTCGCAGTCGTGGATCCAATAGGACCAGCCTGCAGGCTGATTTACCATCGTGATATCCTCAACCTTAACATTTTTACAGCCCGTGAAGAATACGCAACGGGGAGGGGTCGGGCGGTCAAAATCGCGGTGATATTTCCAAGCCGTTCCATACTGTTCTTCGATTACGAAGGTCTTGCCGTTGCAGTCGATGGTGCCCATACCCGTAAGGGAGATATTTTCACACTCCTCGGCGAAAATAAGGCAGGCATTTCTCCAACGGGGAAGCAGAGGGGAATTTACGTGGGTGGTCTCCTTTTCGGGATAGTCATCGCAGTCGGGAGAGCCGAGCAGTACCGCATCCGAGGCAATATGAATTTCAACGTTGCTTTTATAGATTATAGTACCCGTCATATAGACGCCGTCCTCGATAAGGACTCTTCCGCCCTTTTCGCCCACCTTGTCGATGGCGGCCTGAATAGCCTTGGTGTTTAGGGTCTTTCCGTCGCCGACGGCACCGAAATCTTTAATATTAACTGTCATAAAACGACCTCCTTTTTCTTTAATTATATAGACTTGATTAAACCTATTCAATGGATTATATTATATTTTTTAGTATTATATTGAACTAAAACGGAATGTGTGGTAAAATAACCCGGGGTGATGATATGACTATAAACACCGACGGCAGAATCAAGGCCTTAAGCTACGGCAGGGTTACTCAAAAGGCGCCCTGGCATTCGGGAAGAAAATTAGACGCAAATCTTCTTGTGTACGTAAATTCGGGAAGGCTTAAAATGGAGGTAGACGGTACGGCTTACCGTCTTATTAAGGGCGACCTGCTCTTAATTCCCGAAAACGTCTTTTACAGACCGCTTGAGGCACACGACCTTGAATACTTTTTTATCCATTTTTCCGCCGACGTCTTACCTGCCGAGACCGAGGCGCTGAATCTTCGCTCTCATCCCCTTCTCCACGACGGAGATTATGGCTTTTCCTTTTACGGCGGAAATCCAAACCTTACCCTTAATACCCTAACGTCTTGCGCGAAAAATGAATCGGTCAGGGACATTTTTTTAAAACTCTCTTCCCTTAATATAAAGGGCAACCGTGACAGGCAGATGCTTGACGCTCTGGTTCGTGAGCTGGTTATATCGGTTTCGGACGAAAGTCCTTTAGGCTCCTCCCTTAGCCGATTGACGGTTAAAATAATGGACTATATCGACGAAAAATATTTTGAGGATATATCCCTTTCGTCTTTATCCGAAGGATTCAAAATATCGAAATCGTATATTGCGCGGCTTTTTAAAGTTGAGCTTCACACCTCCTCTTCGGATTATTTAAACCGCGTAAGGATAGCCAACGCCTGCAGACTGCTGAGCTTTTCGGATATGAGTATCGGAGAGATCAGCGAGGCGGTAGGCTTTCGCGAGCAGTATTATTTCGCGAGAATTTTTAAAAAACTCTCGGGAGTCTCTCCCAGCGAGTACAGAAAACGAAATCTTCTTCCCTGATTTTTAAATTAGGTCTTTATTATTTTTAAAATATGTGTTATAATCGGCTTGTTAAATATTTTCTCTAAAAAGGAGTTATAAAAATGGTTAAAGAAGTATTGGTTGAAATTTCAGCACGTCACGTACACGTAAGCGAAGAGCATCTTGAGATCCTTTTCGGCAAGGGCTACAAGCTTACCCCCAAGAAGGACCTTTCTCAGCCCGGTCAGTTTGCCTGTGAGGAGCGCGTTACCGTCGTAGGCCCCAAGAAGGAGCTCGCAGGAGTTTCGATCCTCGGACCCTGCAGAAAGGCTACTCAGGTTGAGCTTTCTCTCACCGACGCCCGTTCTATCGGCGTTAAGGCACCTATCCGCGAGTCGGGCGACATTGCAAACTCAGGCGCTTGCAAGCTTATCGGCCCCGCAGGCGAGGTTGAGCTTACCGAAGGCGTTATCGCCGCTAAGCGTCATATACATATGACCACCGCTGACGCTGAGAAGTACGGCATTACCGACTGCCAGATAGTTAAGGTTAAGATTCCCACCGAAGGACGCGCCCTTATTTTCGACGATGTTGTTGCACGTGTATCTGACAGCTACGCTCTCGCTATGCACCTCGACACCGACGAGGCTAACGCCGCCGCAGTTCCCGGAAGCTGCATGGGAATTATCCTTGACTAATAATCTCGGAATTTATATACATATTCCCTTCTGTGATAAAAAGTGTAATTACTGCGACTTTTATTCGGGAGCCTTGACCCCCGAAAAAAGACGGGAATACGTAGAAAAACTTTCTGAAGAGATAAGAAAATGGGGCGCGCTTACTGCACGCCCCATTGATACTCTTTATATAGGTGGCGGAACCCCTTCCCTGCTTTCCACGGACGAATTAGGTCTTGTTCTGACGGCAGTAAGGGAAAGCTTTTCCCTTTTAGAAGGCGCGGAGATCACGGCTGAGGCAAACCCCTCCGACCTTGACTTTATTCCTGCGGCAAAGAAGGCGGGGATAAACCGAATATCCTTCGGTATTCAATCGGCCGACGACGAAGAACTGAGGATGCTTGGAAGAAGGCATAATTTTGATACGGCCAAAAAGGCCGTTTCCCTCGCAAGGGAGGTTGGCTTTAAGAATATTTCGGCGGATATTATGCTGGGGCTTCCAAACAGTAATACCGAGACCCTTAAAAAGAGCATCGACGGGATATTCTCCCTTGACACCGAGCATATTTCGGCCTATATTCTAAAGGTTGAGGAAAAGACTCCCTTTTATAGAATGCCTCTTGACCTTCCTGACGATGACGGCATCGCCGATCAGTATCTTTACCTCTGTGAGAGGATGAAAGCGGCGGGGTACGAGCATTATGAGATCTCGAATTTCGCAAAAAAAGGCTTTGAGAGCCGTCACAACAACCGATATTGGAAAGACCTTGAATATATAGGCATAGGCCCCTCGGCACATTCTTTTTTTGAGGGAAAACGGTTTTATTATCCGAGGGATATTGAGGCCTTTATGACCGAGGCTAAAACGATAGCCGACGGCGAGGGCGGAGACCCTGACGAGTTTATTATGCTCGCTCTAAGGCTTTCCCGAGGTCTGGTTTTTGCGGAGTTCAAGGAAAGGTTTAAGACAGACCTTCCCGAACCGGTCATAAAAAAAGCAAGACTGCTCCAAAAAGGCGATCTTTTAGCGGTTGACGGCGAAAAAATAGCCCTTACCGATAAGGGGATGCTCGTTTCCAACAGTATTATTTCTGAGCTATTAGGAGAATTTCAATGAAAACCTATAAAATACATCTTATAAGACACGGTCTTACCGAGGGAAATTTAAAACAGCAATATATCGGAGTGACCGATCTTCCTCTTGCAGGTGTGGGCGTTACCGAGCTTCAGCGGCTTCGTGACGAGACCGAATACCCTAAGGTAGACAAGGTCTATTCCTCCCCTATGCTTCGCTGTCTTCAAACGGCGCGTATCCTCTATCCCGGCAGAGATATTCAGACGGTGGACAATATGAGGGAAATAGATTTCGGCGACTTTGAGGGAAAAACCGCAAACGAGCTTGAAGCAAACCCGGCTTACGCCGACTGGGCGGCAGGAAGAATAAACGCCGCACCGAACGGTGAGGACAATACCGAATTTGCAAAAAGACTTTGCGTCGGACTTAATCAGATAGTTCGCGATATGATGTCAAGCGGCGCAGAGCAGGCCGCAGTTATTATGCACGGGGGAGCAATTATGATGCTTCTCGCATCCTGCGCGGTGCCGAGAAAAAGTATGGTCGAATGGACCTGCGCCTCAGGTAGCGGCTTTTCCATAATGGTCACCCCCTCACTTTACCATTCGAGCGGAGTGGTTGAGGTCATCGATTATGTGTGATTATAATAAATCGGACGACTTAGGATTAAAAAATTTATTCAGATATAATAAAATTTAAAAAATCACCCGATTTTTGTAAAAAAATTCTATTCTTCGGAAGATATTTGTGCTATAATAAGTTATAATTTTTTAAAAGGAGCGCTTTATATGAAACTGATATATAAGGGCAAAACCAAGGACGTTTATTCTCTCGATAACGGCAACGTAATGCTCAAGTTCAAGGACGACTGCACCGGCAAGGACGGCGTATTCGATCCCGGCGAGAACTCTGTAGGCCTTACCATCGACGGTATCGGAAAGGCAAATCTTATCTCTTCGATTCACTATTTCGAGCTTTGCAAGAAGGCAGGCATTAAGACCCACTACCTTTCCGCAAATGTTGAGGAGGCAACCATGGAGGTTCTTCCCGCAAAGGTTTTCGGTCACGGACTTGAGGTTATCTGCCGTCTCGTTGCTACGGGCAGCTTCATCAGAAGATACGGCGAATACATAAAGGACGGTACCCCTCTTGAGGGCGGATACGTTGAGTGCACCTTCAAAAACGACGCTTTAGGCGATCCTCTCGTTACCGGCGAAGGCCTTGCCGCTCTCGGCATTATGAGTCCCGAAATGTTCGAAAGCATGAAGGCTCAGACCCTTGCTATCGCAAAGATCGTTGCCGACGACCTTAAGTCGATCGGACTTGACCTTTGGGATATTAAATTTGAGTTTGGCTTTAACGGCGACGAAGTTATGCTTATCGATGAGATCGCTTCGGGCAATATGCGCGTTTATAAGGACGGCAAGATCGTTGATCCCGTAGAGCTTACCAAGCTTATCAATAACAGATAATTCGGCAATCAGTAAACCGACAACCGACGGAGTTTCCTCCGTCGGTTTTTTATAGGTATTTTTTGCGGTACTCGGTAGGTGTGCAGGAGCAAAGCTCTCTGAAGCGGAGGGAAAAATAGCTGTGATTTTCGAAACCGCACATACGGGCTATCTCCTCTACGCCGAAGGAGGAATAGCGAAGCAACCGTTTAGCCTGGGCTATTCTTGCCCTTTTTAGCTCCTCCATAACCGTTCTTCCCTTCTCCTTTTTATAAAGGCGACAAAGGGCAAATTTATCCATACCTACCGCATCGGCAACCTCCTCAAGGGTAAGAGGCTTCGCAAAATTATCGCGCAGATAACGTCTGACGGCATCCACCGTGCTGTTTTCAGGACGGATAACGTGGGAAAAGAATTCGGTCACAAAGGAATAACCCGCAGCAGAAAGGGTCAGCGCCGAGCAGTTGCTTCGGGCAAGGCTTGTCAGCTCCTCGGTTTCCTTTTCTAAAAAATCGGGTACAGAAAAAACAAAATGTGATCGGGTTCCTAAAACATAGTTTAAAAAACTTTCGTCCACCTCGAAGGTACACCATACGGTGTGAAGGGCATTTCCGCTATAATTATGGGGATAACCTTGTCTCATAAAAATCCCCTGCCCCGCTTCAAGCATAAAGCTTTCTCCGTTGACGGTAAAAACTCCGCTTCCGTATTTGACCCATATTATCTGATTAAAATCAGGACCCGGGTCGCGGGTCATCGGTCCCTGATGAGGACTATGTCCTATGCTTAGAAGCGTAAAGGGTAGTCGTTCTTTGTTTTCGATCTGCATATTTACAATATCCTTATAGTTTTACAAAAATTTTATATTGACCTGCGGATTTTTTTGCAATATCATAATAACATAAGTTTTAAGTTTTTTAAAGCTTAATTTTTTCTACGGAGGAATTATTATGGACAAAATCAAACTTGGTCTTATCGGTTGCGGCGGTCGCGCAGGCAGTCATATGAATTCTTTTTTAAAAATGGAAGACGTCGAGGTCGTGGCAGTAGCCGATCCGATAGAGGAAAGAGCGAAGGCTGCGGCTGAAAAATTCGGAGGCACGGCCGGAATATATAAAAATCACAGCGCGCTTTTCGATAGTGAGAGCCGCGACACACTTGATGCGGTTATAATCTGCGTTGAGCCTACCGCCCACACCGATATTGAAGAGCGGGCAATCGAAATGAATATTCCTTTTATCGTTGAAAAGCCTATGACTATCGACCTTGATAAGGCCGAAAAAATATCCGAAATGATAAAAGAAAAGAACCTTATCACCTCGGTCGGTTTTCAGGACAGATATTTAGACCTTATGGAAAGGGTCAAGGCAGAGGTTGACAGCCACAAAAAAGGCGGCCTCGTTTACGGCGCATGGATCGGAGGTATTCCCGGGGTCTGGTGGTGGCAAAAGAAGTCTACCTGCGGCGGTCAGCTTGTGGAACAAAACATTCACCTGCTTGACGGTCTCAGATGGCTTTACGGCGAGGCTCTTTCGGTTTATGCTACTTCATCGACGGGCATGATAAAGGCAGGGGAAAACGGTGTTTCTGAGGAATATGACACCGACGATCATTCCACCGCCGTTATAAGGTTTGAAAACAACGTTACCGCCACCCTTGTAAGCGGCTGTTATTCGGGAAATATCCGTCCCCGTTGCGGACTCTACATAACCCTTGACGATATGATCCTCGATTACAGACTTAGAAACAACCTTATCATCTCCACAAACGATTATACCCTCGATATACCCCGAAAGGTCGACCAGACCGCAATCTTAGACCGCGCTTTTATAGACGCCGTTAAAACGGGCGACCGCAGTCTCATTCGTTCAAGCTATGAGGACGCACTCAAAAGTCTTCGACTTGCCTTTGCGGCTAACCGCTCGATGGAAACGGGCGAGGTCATCTATTTTGACAGATAGGAGAAAAAATTATGAAACTTTGTGTTGCTATTCCCTGCTTCTTTGGGAATTTGGATTTTTGCGAGGCTCTGCGCAGCGCTAAGGCTTTGGGCTTTGATGCCGCAGAATCTTATAATTGGAAGGGGCTTGACTTTGAAAAGGTGAAAAGCACCTGCGAGGATGCAGACATAAAACTTCTGAGTCTTTGCACCTCTGATTTCCGCGCTACCGTTCCCGAGGTGCGCAGCGAGTATCTTTCCGCACTGCGTGAAAGCTGCGAGGCGGCAAGCAAGATGGGGGTAAAGAGACTGATCACCCAAAGCGGACCCAATACGGGGGCAGAGCGAGCCGTTCAGCACGAAAATCTTGTTGCCACTCTGAAAGAGGCGTCACCCATTTTGAAGCATTACGGCATCACCCTTATGCTTGAGCCTCTTAACACCTATATAAATCATCCTGATACCTACCTTTGGTCCTCGAAGGAAGCCTTCGACATCGTAAAGGAGGTCGACTCCCCCTTCGTTAAGGTTATTTTCGATATCTATCATCAGCAGATAATGGAAGGAAACATAATAAGAAACGTTGTAAATAACCTTCAGTACATTGAGCATCTTCATTCGGCAGGCTCCGACGGACGTCACGAGCTTTGGCTTGGAGAAAGCGATTATAACTACATATTTGACGCCATCGGCAAGGCGGGCTATGAAGGCTATTGCGGTCTTGAATATTCCCCTACCCTGCCCGCTGCCGAAAGTCTTAAACGGGCAAAAGAAAAATACGGAAAATAAATCTTATGTATAAAAAAGGAGTATGCAACCGCTTGTTGCATACTCCTTTAAAAAACTTATTTCTTAAGGGCAATAGCTTCCTTTGCCTTTGCGGCGATGTCCTTAGCGCGGAGGCCGAACTTATCGAGAAGCTCAGCGGCAGGGCCCGACATACCGTAGGTATCGTTAACACCGAGTTTAAGAACGGTGGTGGGATAAACCTCGGAGAGATATTCCGAAACGGCAGAGCCGAGTCCGCCGATAACGCTATGCTCCTCAGCGGTAACGATAGCGCCTGTCTCCTTAGCGGCCTTAAGCACGATCTCGGTATCGAGGGGTTTAATTGTAGCCATATTTACGATACGGGCAGAAATGCCTTCAGCCTTTAAGAGCTCGTAGGCCTCAAGTGCCTCGGCAACCATAAGACCGGTTGCTATGATGGTAACGTCAGTACCTTCCTTGAGCTCTACGCCCTTACCGATTTCAAAGGTATAATCGTCGTCGAAAACAACGGGAACGGCAAGACGTCCAAAGCGCATATAAACGGGACCGTCGTGATTGATAGCGGCCTTAACAGCCTTATAAGCCTCGGTATAGTCGGCAGGGTTGATTATGGTCATACCGGGGATGGTACGCATAATTCCGATATCCTCACAGCACTGATGAGTAGCGCCGTCTTCACCGACCGAGATACCTGCGTGGGTAGCACCGATGATAACGTTTAAATGAGGATAGCCGATAGAGTTTCTGATCTGCTCAAAGGCGCGGCCTGCGGCAAACATCGCAAAGGAGCTTGCGAAAACCTTTTTGCCCGATGCGGCGATACCTGCGGCAATGCTCATCATATTGCCTTCGGCGATACCGCAGTCGTAGAAGCGGTCGGGATGAGCCTTCTTGAAGGCTCCCGTCTTGGTTGCCTCAGCAAGGTCGGCATCCATAACGATAAAGTCGTTTCTTTCGTTTCCGAGATCAACAAGAGCGGCACCGTAGGCTTCTCTCGTTGCAATTTTCTTTACATCTGCCATTGATCTTTACCTCCTTACATTAAAGCCGCAAGCTGAGCTTCAAGCTCTTTAGCTGCAACGGCGTAATCCTCGTCTCCGGGGGCCTTTCCGTGCCATCCGCAAGCGTTCTCCATAAAAGAAACGCCCTTACCCTTAACGGTGTTCATAATGATGGCGGTGGGCTTGTCGGTAACCTTTTCGGCGGCAAGGGTAGCGGCTTCGATAGCCTCTAAATCGTGACCGTCGATAATAATAGCGTTCCAGCCAAAGGCCTCGAACTTCTTATCGAGGGGGGCGGGAGAGTTGACCTCGTCGCAGGTTCCGTCGATCTGAAGATTGTTGAAATCGACGTAGGCGGTAAGATTGGAAAGTCCCTTGTTGGCGGCAAACATAGCTGCCTCCCAAACCTGACCTTCTTCACATTCGCCGTCACCGAGAACGGTATAAACACGGTAAGAATCGCCGAAATGCTTAGCCGAAAGGGCCATTCCTACGGCGCAGGAAATTCCCTGACCGAGAGAACCGGAGGACATATCAACACCGGGGATATGCTTCATATCGGGGTGACCCTGAAGACGGGCACCTGTATGACGAAGGGTCAAAAGCTCTTCAACGGGGAAGAAGCCTCTGTTAGCAAGGGCGGCGTAAAGGGCAGGCGCGGCATGGCCCTTGGAAAGCACGAAACGGTCGCGGTCGGCCTTTTTGGGGTCGGTAGGATCGATGTTCATCTTATCGAAATAGAGATATGCCAGCAGGTCTGCGATAGAGAGGGATCCGCCGGGATGTCCCGCTTTAGCAGAATGGACACCGTCTACGATTCCCTTTCTGATTTTTGCTGCCGCTATTTGTAATTCTTTTTTCTTTGCAGCGTTCATTTTTGTACCTCCGATTTTTGAATTTTGGATAAGTATTCTATAAAGTCGGCTACGCCGCCGTCGAGGCAGGCTCCTCCGACAAAATTAACAAAGCTTTTAATATCCGCAGGAGATTCGGCCATTGTCGCCGAAATATCGGCCGCTTTCAGCATTTCTATGTCGTTATAAAAATCGCCGATGGCGAAAAATCCTCCCGGTTTAATATTTAGAATTTCACAAAGTTTTCTAAGGCCCGAGGCCTTGTTGGTACCGAGAGGCATTTGCTCATAATAGATGTGCATAACGCCGCTTATGACGACTCCCGTCTGAACGAAGCAGCACTCACCTTCTCCAATCTTACGAAGGGTATCTGCAAGAGCGTCGCAGGCGGCCTGATCGTCGCAGGCGTAGAGTATCTTGTTCCATTCCTCATCCTTTATATCGTCGAAGGTCACGTACTCGCGATCGAGTGATTCGTAGTCCTCATGAAGCTCGGTTTCGGCGGTAGCATGCAGTACGAAAATACGGGAATCGGAATGAACCTCAATACCAATATCGGGATTCTTCTCGCTTACCGTTTTTACGAATTCCTTCGTATGCTTGGGAAGGACGGTGGCATAGAGAGTTTTTTCGGAATTAACGTCGTAGATCATTCCGCCGTTTAAGAATACGCAGGGACCTACGAGAGATTTATCGACAAGGCTGAAGACCTGACTTACGGCGCCCGTGCTACGTCCCGTCGCTATTACAAAGGTTCCGCCATTGTCGCAGAAATATTTTATCGCTTCAAGGTTTCTCGGAGCAATTTTTCCCGTGTCTACAAGGGTTCCGTCAACGTCGGAGGCCAGCAGACAGTTTTCAAAGAGCTTCATGATTCTTTCCTTTCGAGTTTTGCTAAAAAATTCGTAAAATACTCGGGAAGAACCGAATCAAATTCCATATACTCACCGTTTGGGTGAATAAAACCGAGTTTTTTTGCGTGGAGACATTGACCGCCAAGAGAGGTCTCGACCTTCTTCGGCCCGTAGACGTCGTCACCGACTATCGGATGACCGATATAGGACATATGTACCCTTATCTGATGAGTACGGCCTGTCTCCAAAATACATTTAATATGAGTAAAGCCACTATATCGGGCTACTACCTCATAGTGAGTTATCGCTTCTTTGGAGTTTTTTTCGGTTACGGCCATCTGCTTCCGCTTTACGGGATGCCGTCCGATGGGGGCGTTTACGGTTCCTTTATCGGTTTTAAGGTTTCCGTAAACCACCGCCTCGTATTCGCGGTAAAAGGAATGCTCCTTTATCTGAGCGGCTAAAAAATTATGAGCCTTGTCGTTTTTTGCGACCATTAAAAGTCCCGAAGTGTTTTTATCGATACGGTGAAGAATTCCCGGTCTCATAACCCCGTTTATTCCCGAAAGAGAATCGCCGCAGTGAGCAAGCAGGGCATTAACGAGGGTTCCGTCAAAGTTGCCCGCCGCAGGATGAACTACCATTCCCTTCGGTTTATTGACTACAAGAAGGTCGCTATCCTCATAGACGATATCAAGAGGAATATCCTCGCTTTTAAGATTCAGCGGTTCGGCTTCGGGTATGGTCAGACCTACCTCTTCCCCTGCCTTAAGGCTTGTTTTTTTATTAGCGGGTCGTCCACCGACGGTAACGAAGCCTTCTTCGATAAGCTTGGTGGCGCGGGAACGGGAAAGGTCGGTATTTTCGGCAATATAGGCGTCGAGACGCTTGGTATCGGAGGCAACCTTAAGAATAATTTCCTCCATTACTGCTCCCCCGACTCCCCTGTTTCAGCTTCCTTTTTAGCCTTTTTTTCTCTTTCTTCTCTTACGGTATCGAGAATAAAGTAAAGGATAATCAGGCCTGCGCCGATTACTACGGCGCAGTCGGCGATATTGAATATGGGAAAATCGATAAATTTGACCTGTAAGAAGTCGACTACCTTGCCTCCGTTGAATATGCGGTCGATCATATTGCCTATTCCGCCCGAAATTATAAGGGAGCCTGCCCAGAAAAGCAGTTTGCTTTTAAGCTTATTACGAATAATAAGCACCACTATAACTACCATTATCAAAGCGGTCGAGGCAAGGAGAAGCCAACGGAAGCCCCCAAGCATTCCCCAGGCTCCACCGTCGTTAAGGGTATAGGTGAAGTCGAGGAAGCCGTTTAAAAAGCCTACCGTTGAACCGAGCTCCATATTCGCAGCTACAATATATTTAGTTACCTGATCGGCCACAAGGAAGATCACCGCAACTATACCTGCCAGAATGAAAGACAAGTCGTTTCCTCCTAAAGTTTTTTAATTAGTCGGCAAAATCGATGGTTTTGACGACCTTAGCACAACGTGCGCAAACGGTAGGATGCTCAGCGTCGGCACCTACGGTATTGCCGAAGGACCAGCAACGTGCGCACTTTTCGCCCGCCGCATGCTCGGCGGTAACGCTCATATCGAGGGTCTCGCTCTTATAGCTTCCGCCCTTACCCTTTTTGAGCTCGAAATCGGAAACCATAAATACGGTGGGAAGGATGTCCTTGACGCTTTCGGCGAAGTCGTAAAGCTCGCCGTCGGCATAAAGGGTAACCTTAGCGTCGAGCGAAGCGCCGATAACCTTTTCGGAACGGGCTATTTCGAGAGCCTTCTTAACGTCGTCGCGCATTTCGTGGATCTTTTCCCAGCGAGCCATAAAGTCGGCGTCATATTCGCCCTTAGCCTCGGGGATAGCGTTATAAACTACGTGACGGGCATCACAGTCGGCGGTATGAGGCATAAACTGCCAGATCTCGTCGGCGGTGAAGGCAAGAATGGGAGATACAAGACGGGCAAGAGCGTCGAGTATCTTATAAATTGCGGTCTGAGCCGCTCTTCTGGTAGCACTGTCCTTGGCTTCTACGTAGAGACGGTCCTTAAGCACGTCGAGATAGAAGTTGGACATATCGATAACGCAGAAATTATGAATAGCGTGGAAGATAATATGATATTCAAAGTTCTCGTAAGCCTCACGACAGGCCTTAACGACCTCGTCAAGACGCATAAGAGCCCAATGATCGATCTCCTCGAGCTTTGCTACGTCGACCATATCCTTGTTGGGGTCGAAATCGGAGATATTTCCGAGGATAAAGCGGGCGGTATTTCTGATCTTACGGTAGATCTCGGAAAGCTGCTTCAAAATATCCTGAGAAACGCGGATATCGGCGTGATAGTCGGAGGAAGCAACCCAAAGGCGGAGGATATCGGCGCCGTACTGCTTAACGATATCGTCGGGGATGATGGTATTTCCAAGCGACTTAGACATCTTTTTACCCTCGCCGTCAACGACCCAGCCGTGGGTAACTACGGTTTTATAGGGGGCAATTCCGTCGGTTGCGACAGAGGTAAGAAGGGATGACTGGAACCAGCCGCGGTACTGATCGGCGCCCTCTAAGTAGAGGTCGGCAGGCTTCTTTAAATAGTCGCGGTTATCGAGAACGGCGGAATGAGAAACACCCGAATCGAACCAAACGTCCATAATGTCGGTTTCTTTCTTGAAGCTCTCACAGCCGCAGGAGCACTTCGCACCTTCGACGATAAGCTCCTTTGCGTCGAGGGAATACCAGGCATCGGCGCCCTGCTCACGGAAGATAGCGGCAATTTTCTTAATAGAATCGGGGGTAATATATTCCTTTCCGCAGTCCTCACAGTAGAACATAGGAATCGGAACGCCCCAGGTACGCTGACGGGAGATACACCAGTCGCTACGGTCTCTTACCATTCCGGTAATTCTTCCCTCGCCCCACTCGGGTACCCACTTGACCTTCGAAATTTCTTCGCAGGCCTTGTCGGCAAAGGCGGAAATGGAGCAGAACCACTGCTCGGTAGCGCGGAAGAGGATGGGGTTTTTACATCTCCAGCAATGAGGATACTGGTGAATGATTTTCTTAAGGGCAAAGAGGTAGCCGTTTTCGTCGAGCCATACGGCGATCTTCTTGTTGGCGGCTTCGGTGGGAAGTCCTGCGAACATACCGGCTTCTTCGGTGAGCACTCCCTTATTATCGACGGGAACGACCATTCCGATCTCGGGGTATTTACGGCAGACCTCAAAGTCGTCTACACCGTGACCGGGAGCGGTATGAACGCATCCCGTACCACTCTCTAAGGTTACGTGGTCGCCTACGATGATAAGAGAATCGCGGTCGATAAAGGGATGACGTGCAACCATATATTCGAGCTCGGCGCCCCTCACCTTTCCTACTACCTCGTAGTCGGTCTTTTCGGCGGCAGTCATAGCAGATTCAGCCAGCTCGGAAGCCATAATATAATTTTCGTCGCCAAAACGAACTACAGAATATTCATACTCGGGTCCTACGCAGATAGCAAGGTTTGCGGGAAGGGTCCAGGTGGTAGTCGTCCAGATTACGAAATAGGTTTTAGCGGGGTCAACACCCATAGCGGTAAGAACGCCCTTGTCCTCCTTAACGGGGAACTTAACGTAGATAGAATAGCAGGGATCCTCGGCATACTCGATCTCGGCCTCTGCAAGAGCGGTCTGACAGTCGGAGCACCAATAAACGGGCTTGAGTCCCTTATAGATATAGCCCTTGTCGGCCATTTTTCCAAAGACCTCGACCTGACGGGCAACGTATTCGTTTTTAAGGGTAAGATAAGGGTTGTCCCATTCGCCGAGAACGCCTAAACGCTCGAACTGCTTGCGCTGATCCTCGGCAAAGCCGATAGCAAACTCGCGGCACATTTTACGAAGCTCAACGGCCGAAACGCGCTCGCTGGACTTCATACCTGCGGCCTTACGGGCTTTAAGCTCGGTGGGAAGACCGTGGGTATCGTAGCCGGGAACAAAGGGTGCCTTGAAGCCGGTCATATTCTTATAGCGAACGACAAAGTCTTTAAGAGACTTATTGAGGGCGGTTCCCATATGAATAATTCCGTTAGCATAGGGAGGACCGTCGTGAAGAATGTATTCGGGCTTTCCTTCGTTAAGCTTTAAAAGCTCTTCGTATACTCCTTCCTCCTGCCACTTGGCTAAAGCCTCGGGCTCACGGGTGGGAAGTCCGGCACGCATGGGAAATTCGGTAGCCGGAAGGTTAAGTGTTTTATTGTAATCCTGCTGTTCCATTTTAGTTTCTCCTAAAAGTTATTTATGTTTTGCGAAAAAGCCCTTGGAAAAATTGGGCGAATCGTCTTCGGCTTCGGTTTCTTCTTCCTCGTCATCGTCGATGCTCTGAATGACGAAGCCCGTTGCGCTCTTTTCGGGGACTTCGGGAGCGGGCTCTTCTACGGGAAGGGGGATCGCGTCCATAACGATTGTAGCTTCCTCGGCGGTAGGCTCTTCGATAGCGACTTCTTCGGGCTCGGTAACTACCGGCTCGTCGACTACGACTGCGGGAGCGGCATCGGTCTTTTCGATAAATTTAAGAAGATCGGGCTCGTTGTTTATTATCTCCTCGACGGTAGAGGCGGCAAGCTCAGGATTGAGTACGACCTCCTCGGGAAGCTTTGAAAGAGACTCAAGGTGCTCTTTATATGTATTCTTAATGCTGGCCTTGAACTCGGCGACCTCGCTCTTAAGCTTATCGAAGAGAAGCTGCTCGCGGGTTACGGAATCCTTAGCGGCAAGGATCATTCCCTCCGACTTTCTTGCGGCCTCCTTGAGCATCAGGTCTACCTGAGCCTGAGCGTTTTTCTTCTGCTCAGTAAGGACGGCATCAATTTCCTCAAGGGCTTTTTTAGTTCTGAGCTTAATATTCTCGGACTCGGCATTGGCGGCACCGACGGTTTCCTCAGCCTGCTTTTTAGCGTCTTCTACAATAGAATCGGCAAGCTTTTGCGCACTGATGAGCACGGTATTGATACTGCTCATAGAAATGTCCTTGTCAGCAAGCTCCTTTTCGAGAGCGGCTATTCTCGTCTGCTGAGAGGCGAGCACGGCTTCGAACTGCTTATAATCTTCAAGGATCTTATCGAGGAATAGGTCGACCTCGTCCTTTTTGTAGCCGCTCATGGACGTACCGAATGCGGCTTCGCTTATATCTTTTGCTTTTAACATAAAAAAGTTCCCCCTGATCAAATATACTTTTTTGCTTTTAAAATAAGACGGTCTTTTTTCGTTTTTCCGTCAATTGAATCGATAATAAATTTTCCCTTCGAGCGAACGGTTACGGTATCGCCGTTCTTTACGGTTTTTACCGCCTTGTCACAACAGACCGAATTAACGAGGACTAACTTCTGCTCGATGAATTCGGCGGCTTTTGCACGGGAACCGCCTATTAGGGCGGCTACTACACAGTCGAGCCTTGCGGAGGCGACGGTATCCGAAAGCTCGGAAAAACCCGTATGCCCCGGGAGAGGCTCTGAAAAGCCTTCGGTAACGGTTACTCCCACACCCGAGATCTTAGTTATCTGCGTTTTGACGAAGTTTACTATATCCGACGAAAAGAAGGCTACCGCTCTACCCTTTTCAATAAGGATATCCCCTACCGTTTCGCGGGTTATGCCTAAAGACATAAAGGTCCCGAGAAAATGCCTATGGGAAAGCGTATCGCTTTCCCTGAATTTAAAGGTTAAGGCGGTGATCGGAAAATAGCCGTCCTCGGGCTCACCCCAATCGGGAAAGACTCCGAAATATACCCTTTCGGCCTCGGAAAATCCGCCGAAAAAGCTATAGCGACAGCCCTGAAGCCTTACGGTATTTAAGATCTCGGCTACCTCCTCGGGGCGCAAAAAGCCCACGAATTTAGGCGTGGCAGAGACGTCGGATATACGGATAGCGTCGTTTATTCGCGATACTAAAAGCGACTGCTCCATTACATAAAGTAATTCTGCTCGTCGAAATCGTCGATAAGAAGCTCGCCTGCGATATCGGTATGCTCGGGTACGATAATGAAGGTATTGTTAGCGATTTTTTTAAGCTTGCAGGAAAGAGCATAAGCGGCGCCGCTCATAAAATCGACTATGCGGCGGGATACGTCCTTATTGGCGGTTTCGAGATTTAAGACGACGGTTTTGCCCTGAATAAGGTGATCGGCGATACCTGCGACCTCGTCGAATACCTCGGGACGAACGATAACGACCTTCATGGCCGAGGGGGCAGCACCTGCCTGCGGCTTTCTGTCGGAGCCGTAGCGCTTCTGAGGAGTTTCCTTCTTCACCTTCTGAGGAGCTTCTTCGGTTTCCTGCGCAGTTTCCTCAAAGCCCTCGTCGAGATCATCCTCGTTTAGATTAACGAGATTTTTGAACATATCTTTGAATGCCATCTTTATTCTCCTTAAAAATTATTTGTAATTTCTTTTTCCGAAAAGTGATGTTCCGACTCTTACCAAATTGCTTCCGCATTTAATAGCCTCGGCATAGTCGGAGGACATACCCATAGACAGATATTCCATACTAACATTATCTATTTTTTTGGCCCTGTTGTCAATAAACAGTTTATACATTTCTTCAAAATATGGAATAATTTCGGTCTTTTTTTCGCAAATCGGCGGAATGGTCATAAGTCCTCTGAGATTTACACCGTCGATTTTGGCGATTTGAGGGATTATTTCGTCGAGCTCTTCCTTCATAAAGCCCGATTTATTTTCTTCCTTTCCTATATTTACCTCGAGAAGGATATCGGTTTCAATTCCAAGGTCGCAGGAAAGCTTTCCGATAAGGTTTGCGAGCTTCAGCGAATGAACCGACTCGATCATCGCAACCCTGCCGACGATATCTTTGGCCTTGTTAGTCTGAAGATGACCGATAAAGTGACGGTGAACGGTAGGAAGAATATCCATTTCCTTTGATAAAAATTCCTGAACACGGTTTTCGCCGATATACTTTATACCCGAGTTGATCGCGTGGTTGATTATTTCGGGAGGCACGGTTTTCGTAGCCGCAAGAAGGATTATATCCTCCCGTTTTTTGCCGACGCTGCTTGCCGCGTCACATATATGCCTTTCGATTTCGGCAAGATTTTCGCTTACCGCATCAGTATATGATTTTTCCGTCATAGAGATTTCTTCCCTTCACAATTATCTTGTCGTAAAGCCGAAGCTTTGAGGAATCGGAGGTATTGAGGGCACAGATATGATAATCGTCGCCCGAGAAGATTATATCGGCCTCAACAAACTTTGCTTCAAGACCGGAAACGACGTAAACGCCTGTCTTACCCTCAACGATTCGCATAGCCTCGGATTTTACCATAATTCCGCTATGCTCACTTTTAATTACGGTTACTTCGGCGGTTCTTACCGAGGCAAGCTCGCTGTTCATTTCGTTACAGCGAAGGATAAGCATCGCCTCGTCGCCCGATTTCGAGTTATTTACCTGCGCGACGGTGGTCGAAAGTCGGGCACTCGTCGAGATGTTGGTTTTTACCTCGATGGTATCGCCCTGACGGAAATAGCGGGAATCGTTCAGGGTTACGGGTACGGCTAAATACCACTCGTAATCGTAAACGATCTTTCCGATTACGTTCTGCGGTACGGTATCCTCCCTCAGATCCTTAATATACTCGGGGGTATAGAGACTCAGGTCGTCGGTTTTAAGTTTGGATTCACATCCGTCGGCATTGGAAACAAAGTAGCCCGCCGTATCGGAATAGATATAGGATTTAGGGGTTCCGACGTTACCCTCAAGCTTGGATTTTTCGGCATTAAGCGAATCCTTAAGGGCACCGAAGTCGCTTTGCTCCCCTATTGCGACCTGCTTTCGGGTCATCATGGTAAGCAGGTCGGAAACGACGGTTCCGAGATCGGAAAACCTTGAATCGGCGGTTTTGTAAAGAAAGCTGTTTAAGTAGCCGCTTATCCGCTCGTTTATCGTATCGACGTCGACGGCGGTAGAATCGTTATAGCCCTCGATCTCGGCAATAAGGCTCAGCTGCTCGTCGATCTCCTCGATGCGGGAGGCGGCGGCAGAGGCCGAATCGTTTTCGTAGACGTTGGCTATAGTTCCACCCTTGGCGATCTTCTCTCCGCTTGCAACAAGGAAATGCACCGTTCCGTCGGTATCGTCGGTTACGGTCACCTCGTTGCGGATAAAGGTCGCTACCCCGTCTATACCGTCGATATGCTCAAAGGAAACGGCCGATTCGGTAGAGATAGAGTTGACTGCGGAGGCGTAATACTGATATATAAGAAAGACGACTACAGCCAGGGCTATAGCTATCTTTATAAGCTTGCTTCGCTTATTCAAAATAACCGTTCCTTTCTAAAATTTCGAGAGCCGCAGAGGTAGCGTCCTCGGTCTCGTCACGGTAGATCCAGTTTATTCGTTCGTCCCTTCGAAACCAGGTAAGCTGACGCTTGGCGTAGCGTCGGGTAGAGGCCTTTAACCCTTCGACCGCTTCGCTAAGGGTAGCGTCTCCGCTGAAATACGGGAAAAGCTCCTTATGACCGATAGCCTGCGACGCGGTGGCGGCGTTTCTGCTTTTATAGGCTGCCTCGGCCTCGGAAAGCAGACCCTTCTCAAGCATTTTATCGACCCTCAGGTTAATTCTTTCGTAAAGGAGCTCGCGGTCGGAGAAGCTGAGTCCTATCATAAAGGGCTCGTAGGGCGAATCGTTCAGCCGCGACTCTTTAAGCTGACGGGTCATGGTAATTCCCGTAGAAAGATATATTTCGAAGGCTCTTATAATTCGTTTTTTGTTATTTGGGTGAAGTCGGTCGGCCGAATCGGGGTCGAAGGCTCGAAGCTCTTCGAGCATTGCCTGTCCGCCGATCCTATCGAACTTTTCGGTAAGCTCGGCTCTTAAGGCTTCGGAGGAAGGCTCCTCGGAGAAGGTAACGTTATCGACAAGGGAGTTTATATAGAGTCCCGTTCCTCCGACGATAACGACCGCCTTTCCCCTACCGTTAATATCATCTATGCGCTCGGCGGCTAACTTCACGAAATCGGCTACCGAAAAGCTCTCGGTAGGCTCTAAAAATTCGAGAAGATGATGTGGTATTCCGTCTTTTTCATCCTCGTCGACGGCGGCAGAGGCTATATGCATATTTTTATATATCTGCATTGAGTCGGCCGATATTATTTCGGCATTGAGCTTTTTGGCGAGCTTTACCGAAAGGTCGGTTTTACCCGAGGCGGTAGGGCCGACGATTACGACTATTGGTATTTTTTTCATATTTTTACTTTGTTCTTCCGAACTGCTTTTCAATCTGACTCCGTTTAAGCTCGAAGGCTACGGGACGACCGTGAGGACAGTAGAGAATATTGTTCGAGGAAAGGATATCCTTGGCAAATTTTTCGAGCTCTGCGTCCGACTGCGCATTACCGCCCTTTATGGCGGCTCGGCAGGCAATATTATGATAGAGGTCGTCGAGTATCTCGGTTTCGGCGGTGCCGAATTTCACGAGATTTTCGGCGATATCACAGATAAGGACCATAACGTCGGTTTTAACGAGGCAGGCGGGTACGGCTCGGACAAGCACCGATACGGTTCCGAATTCCTCTATTTCGAAGCCCGCGGAAGAAAGCAGGTCGAGATTATCGCAGACGGCGCGGTATTCCTCCCTCGAAAGGGTTACGGATACGGGAGAAAGAAGGGTCTGCACCTCGACGACTCCCTCACTTTTAAGCTTTTCGTAAAGAATTCTTTCGTGAGCGGCATGCTTATCGATAAACCATAGGCTACCCTTATACTGAACGAGGATATAGGTTCTGAAGGCTTCGCCGATGTATTTAAACTCGGTCTCGGTATCCTTAAGGAAGGAGGCGGTCTCGAAGGTCTCGTCCCCGTCGGAGAAGGCACTTATAATCTGCTCAAAAACGGTTTTTCCCTTCACTTCGGACTTTGGCACTATGACCTCTACGGGGGTAGGCTCGGGGGGCTTTACGGGCTCGGGGGCCTTTACCGCCGAGTAGTCGGGAAGAACTACGGGAGTATCGGAAACGAGGGGCGTCGTAAAATCGGAAAGGGTCGAACGGATCGGCTCCGCTCGCTTCGGAGGAGCATATACGGGAGCAGACGGCTTTTTTTCTACATATGGAGCGTAGAGCCTTTCGGCAGGCGTCGGCTTATTTTCCTTTTCGGCAAATCTGGCCTTATACTCCTCGGTAGTCATACGCTCAAAGGGAGCGGGGGCTTTAGGCTTTACCGTAGCTTTAATTTCGAGCTCGGGACGGGTATCGGACGCTAAAAGCGCGTTTTTGGCGGCGTAGTATACCGCTTCAAAAATCGCCTTTTCGTCGGAGAAACGGACCTCGGTCTTAGCGGGGTGAACGTTTACGTCGACCCTATCGAAGGGAAGCTCGATATTAAGCACGCAGGCAGGAAATTTTCCGACCATTACCGAGCTTTTATAGGCCTGATCCAGCGCCTTTGCCACAACTCCCGAACGGATAAAACGGTTGTTTAAAAATACGTACTGACCGCTTCTCGAAGAACGGCAGTAGATAGGCTTTACTATCATTCCGCTTACCCTTATTCCCGAGGTTGTCGAATCGGCGGGGATGAGACCTGCGGCAAATTCACGGCCGAGCACGGTATAGCAGGCCGACTCTAATTTCCCGTCGCCGGGGCTTGTAAGTATAAGCTTAGAATCCTTTATAAGCTTGAAGGAAATTTCGGGATGTGAAAGGGCGATAGCGTCCATAAGGGAGGCTACAGCGGTGGCCTCGGAGGAGTCCTTTTTAAGGAATTTCATACGGGCAGGAGTATTATAGAAAAGGTCGCGGACGATTATGGTAGTACCCTCGGGGCAACCCGTCTCACTGTATTCCTTTTCGACTCCGCCCTCTAATACGTAGCGGGTTCCGACCTCCTCGTCGGCGGTTTTGGTCATTATTTCGACTCGGGCTACCGCGCCTACCGAGGCAAGGGCCTCGCCGCGAAAGCCGAGGGTCGCGATTTTAAAGAGGTCTTTTTCGTCGCGAATTTTACTCGTCGCGTGACGCAAAAAGGCGGTAGGCACCTGAGAGGCGGCTATTCCGCAGCCGTCGTCGGTAACGCGCATAAAGGTTATTCCGCCGCGCTGAATCTCGACGGTAATTCTTTTAGCACCCGCGTCGATAGAGTTTTCGATAAGCTCCTTTATGACAGATGCAGGGCGCTCGACAACCTCTCCTGCCGCAATAAGCTCGGCAAGAGACGAAGGTAGAACTCTTATATCTGCCATAAGATCAGCTCCTTTAAATTTCTTTTGCTTTCTTTGAAAGCTCGGACAGAATACTCATACATTCTATCGGGGTCAGGACGTTTACGTCCAGAGTTTTAAGCTCATCGACGATATCGTTTGAGGCGCCCATAAACAGAGGCATCTGCATATCATCGTCGGCTACGGTTTTAGTAATAACGACACCTTCTTCAAGGGTCTTTTTAAGTATTTCCTTGGCTCGATTCGTAACCGCTTCGGGAATTCCCGCAAGCTTTGCGACCTCGATGCCGTAGCTGTCGTCGGCGCCGCCGCGAACGATTCTTCGAAGGAAGGTTATGTCGTCTCCCCTCTTTTTGACGGCTATGTTATAGTTTCTTATTCCCTTAAGCTCGTTTTCCATTTCGGTAAGCTCGTGATAATGAGTAGCGAAAAGGGTTTTCGCGCCAAGCTTCTTTTTATCGGCAACGTATTCAAGTACGGCGCGGGCTATCGACATACCGTCGAAGGTTGCGGTACCGCGTCCTATCTCGTCGAGGATGAGAAGACTTCGCCTCGTTGCGTTTTTAATTATATAGGCGACTTCGCTCATTTCCACCATAAAGGTCGACTGACCGCTGGCAAGGTCGTCGGAGGCACCGACCCGCGTGAATACGGCATCGACTATTCCGATATTCGCCGATTCGGCAGGAACGAAGGAGCCTATCTGCGCCATAACGGTAATAAGGGCGACCTGACGCATATAGGTCGATTTACCCGCCATATTCGGACCGGTAATAACGGCACAACGGTCGTCCTTAAGGTCTAAGAAGGTATCGTTTGCGACGAAGGGGGTATTTATTACCTGCTCTACAACGGGGTGACGTCCTGCGCGGATGTTGATGATTCCGTCGGTATTAAGACGGGGACGGACATAGTTATTACGGACGGCGACCTCGGCCATAGAGCAGAGGGTATCTAAGGTTGCAAGGGCTTCGGCGGTAGCCTGAAAACGCTTAAGCTCGGCGGCGACCTTATCGAGCATTTCGGTAAACATTGCAAATTCTAACTGCTCACGGCGGTCCTTTGCGCCGATTATTTTTGTTTCGAGAGTCTTAAGCTCCTCGGTTATGAAGCGTTCGCCGCTAGTTAGGGTCTGCTTACGGATATATTCGGGGGGAACCATATCCTTAAAGGAATTGGATACCTCGATAAAGTAGCCGAAGACCTTATTAAAGCGGACGCGAAGGGTTTTAATTCCCGTGCGTTCCTTTTCGCGGGCTTCGATATCGGCAACGATTCCCGCGCCGTTTTCGATAACGTAGATAAGCTCGTCCAGCTCGGAATTATAGCCCTTTTTGAACATTCCGCCCTCGCGGACTATTGCGGGAGGCTCGTCGGCGATGGCATTAGAGATAAGATCGTATATATCCTCTAAGGGGTCGATACTGCCGCAGAGGCGTTTAAGCTGCTTCGAGGAGGCTGAAGCCAAGGTCTGCTTAATGTAGGGCAGTCTTGCGCAGGTGTCGGCGACGGTGTTTAAATCTCTTGCGTTGGCGGTATGATAGATTATTCGGGTCAGGAGTCGCTCTAAGTCGCGGATACCGCTCAGATATTCAAAAAGCTCGCCGCGCATAACGGTATTTTCAGAAAGCTCGGTAACGGCATTCAGACGTTCTTCGATACTGAAGAGGTCGAGGAGCGGCTGCTCTATCCAGCTTCTGAGCATACGCTTGCCCATAGCGGTCTTGGTTTTATCGAGAACCCAAAGCAAAGAGCCTTTTTTGCTCCGGGTTCGCATAGTCTCGCAGAGCTCGAGGTTTCTTGCGGCGGTATAGTCGAGGTGCAGATACTCCCCTACCGAGTAGTATTCGACCTCGCGGACCGATATTCCCGAGCTTCCGGCAGTTTCGAACAGGTAGCTCAGCACGCTTCCCACCGCGGCAACGGCAAGGGAGCCCGAGGCTATTCCGAGGTTTTCGGGGCTTATGACCTCGAAGTGACGCTTTATAAGCTCCTCGTTTTCGGCAACGGAGAAAAGAGAGTCTTCCTTTACGCTTACGGTGCAGGCCTCAAGACCGCTTATATATTCGTTTATCTGCGGATTAAGCTCTATTTCCTTTGTCGTAATTATCTCTACGGGAGAAAAACGGGAAAGCTGATTTATGACCTTAAACTGAAGATGGTCACCGCTAAGCTCGGTTACGTAGGCTTTACCCGTAGAAGCGTCGGCAAAGCAGACCGCCGCTTTTCCCTTATCGAAGCAGATAGAACAGAGATAGTTGTTTTTATCCTCTTTAAGGAGGCTGTCCTCAATGACCGTACCGCGGGTAATAATGCGGACGATCTCACGTTTTACAAGGCCCTTTGCCGTGGCTGGGTCTTCGACCTGCTCGCATATGGCGACCTTGTAGCCCTTTTCGATCAGGCGGGCAACGTAGGATTCGTAGCTATGAAAGGGTACTCCGCACATAGGAGCCCTCTCGGTAAGACCGCAGTCTCTTCCCGTAAGGGTGAGATCAAGCTCTTCCGAGGCGGTCTTCGCGTCGTCGAAGAACATTTCGTAAAAGTCGCCTAATCGGAAAAAGAGCAGGCAATCTTTATTTTGTTCCTTTATCTCCATATACTGCTTCATCATTGGAGAAAGCTCAGCCACGAATATCATTCCTTTCGTTTAGTTTTTTGTGTTTTAAATTAGTGACAGCCGCCGCAGGCAGAGCAGTCGCCCGAGCAGGCGGCAGGCTCGCAGGTTTCGGGGTCTTCGCCGTTTTCGCACATAAGAAGAATGTTGGAAATTTTGTCGGTTAAGGCTCTGAAGGCAGAAACGGCCTTGTTGTATTCGGTCATAGCCTCTCCCGAGATTATAACGTTATAAAGCTCGACGATCTTCTGATTTATCTCGCGAAGCTTTTCCTCATCCTTTTCTTCCTTTTCGTGCTCGGCATCAAGCTGAAGCTTTAAAAGATTAAAATCGCCTATCTGCTCCTGAAGAAGAGCGTCGTTATCGTTTTTAATCTTTGCAGCCATAAAATTTTTGTATTCCTCGGTCTGCTGAATAGCGGCTCCGAGTTCTCTTGTAAGCTTAATTACGTCCATTTTAATTCTTCTTTCTTTTATACTATTGTTCCTTCAAGAAGGTTTGTAAATTTATCGACCCTTACCTCTAAAAACCGTCCGATAAGGCTTTCGTCGCCCTCGAATTCGATATCTACCGAGGCGGAGGTCTTGCCCGAAAGCCGTCCCTCTCCTACCGACTCTTCACAGAGGACTCGGTGGGTTGTTCCGACGTAGGCTTCGTAGTTTTTCTTGGATATTTCTTCCTGAACGGCTAAAAGCTCGCTGAACCACACTCCCTTTTCCTCTCGGGATACGGGGTCGTCCATATTTGCGGCAGGGGTTCCGTTTCGGGGAGAATAGATGAAGGTAAAGAGGGCCTGAAAGCCGACCTCCTTTACTACTCTGAGGGTTTCCTTAAAATCGTCGTAGGTCTCGCCGGGGAAGCCTACGATAATATCGCTTGTGAAGGTGACGCCGGGGATAAGCTCTTTTGCCTTTTTAATGAGGTTTAAATAGCCCTCGCTGTCGTAGCGGCGGTTCATAGCCTTAAGTATTCGGTCGCTTCCCGACTGAAAGGGCAGGTGAAGATGGCGCTCTACCTTTTCGCAGTCTCGTACCGCTTCTAAAAGCTCTACCGTACAGTCCTTCGGATGAGAGGTCATAAAGCGGATCCTGAAATCGCCCTCGATAGCGTTAATTCTTCGAAGAAGCTCTGCGAAGTTTATTTCTTCGTCGAGACCCTTTCCGTAGGAATTTACGTTCTGACCGAGGAGCATTATTTCCTTAAAGCCCGCGTCGATCATACTTTTGGCTTCGGCGAGCACGTCGTCGGGCTTTCGGGACTTTTCGCGGCCTCTCACGTAGGGAACGATGCAGTAGGTGCAGAAGTTGTCACAGCCGTGCATAATGGGAAGCCAGCCCTTTATTTTGCCGTCGCGGTGAATGGGTAATCCTTCAACAACCTCATTAAAGTCGGTAGAAATATCGAAAATTCTACCCGAGCCGGTAAGGCGCCTATAGATATATTCGGGAATATTCTGAATATGATGAGTTCCGAAAAGCATATCCACATAAGGATAGCTTTTTTTGACCTTGTCGCAGATTATTTCCTGCTGCGCCATACAGCCGCAGACGGCGACTAAAACGCCGCCCTTATCCTTTTTAAGCTGCTTAGTACGGCCGATGTTACCGAAAACGCGATCCTCGGCGTGACCTCTTACGGCGCAGGTGTTAAAAAGGACAAAATCGGCTTCTCTGTAGTCGTCGGTCAAAGCGTAGCCCATAGCCTCTAAGATTCCCTTAATGCGCTCACTGTCGGAAACGTTTTGCTGACATCCGTAGGTATTGATACAGGCAAGAGGGGTATGATCGTAGAGGGTTGGAATGATTTCCTTCACCCGCTCGATATAGCCCTGCATGGTGTCGAGCATTTGCTGATTTGAGATATTGTTTGACATAGTTACTCCATAATATCAATATTTGATATATTATATACTATAAAAGCGTTTTCTTCAAGAGGAAAAAAGAAAATAGTCGGAAAAATTTCCGACTATTTTTAAAGTTATTTTCGGTTTACGGGTTATAGATATCGGTTTGGTTATCCCCGGTAATCCCGCCCTTAGAAAAATTAGTTTAGGGTATATTCGCAGGTGGGCTTGCCCTCGGGCTCGTACTCTCCTGCCAATACCTCAAGGCAGGCCTTAACGCTACCCACAGAGGTATCGCCCAAAATATAACGGGGAATATGGGGAAGAGCGCTGAGCACGGTGGGGTTTCCGAAGTGAACTACGGCCGCGACCCGGTTAGTGTACTGCATCGCCTCAAGCAGGGCAACGATTCGGGAGGTGAAATGATCCTTTCCGATATATGCCAGCGTTTCGGCAAAGCTTAAAAATACCACGTCGTCATAATCCTGCGCGTGACAAAGGGCGTGATTGTTCTGTTTGGGAGAAGGGAGCTGATGAATAAAATGAACGCGGGAATTGGGGAAAAGCTCTAAAATCTGCTTTTTTACCTCGTCGGGGAAAAGCCAGTTACTTCTGAAGGTATCCACCGCAACGCCTTCGGGGTCCATATCGTTTTTGATCATAACCTCGAAAGCGTGTCTTCCGTCGCGGGAAATAGAGGCGGAAAGTCCCTCGTCGACCTTTACGCAAACAGCCTTTTTCTCAACCGTTTTCATACGCTCAATCTCATCCTCGGTAAGGGAGGTGGCGCGGTTTTTGTCCATTTCAAGGGTCTTATGCTGCATAGCCAAGACCTTCTTGACCGCCTCATCGAGACGCTCGTCGGTTATAATACCCTTTTCGTAGCATTTGTCGATAATCTTCTGGTCGCCGATGGGGTCGAGAGAATATGTGAGCACAAGGTCGTTTCCCACCTTAATAGCAAGACCCTTACTGTCTACTGCGCCGAACTTTGCGCGAACGCCCATCATATCAATAGCGTCGGTTATAAAGAAGCCGTCGAAGCCTTCATTCCTTATAATATTGATAATCTTCTCCGAAAGGCTTGCGGGATATACGGGGTCGATCTTTTCAACCTTATGGTGGGAGGTCATAATTCCGTCAAGGAGTCCCTGATCTACAAGGCTTTTATAGACGAAAAGGCCCTCGTTCATAAGCTCTTCCTTCGTCTGACAGGAAAGAGCCTCCGCCATATGGGAATCGATAGGAAGGTCGTGACTTGCGCCGGGATAATGCTTTCCTACCGCCATAAGACCTGCGTCACGCATACCTCTTGCCTCTGCCGCCGCCATTTTCGCAACCCATTCCTTAGTGCTGTGATATAGACGGGGGCTACCCTCATTCCCGGAGTCAATATCCAAAATAGGACTGCAAACCACGTTAAAGCCAAGCTCCTTGGCAACCACACCAACGCTTTTACCAAAGGCGTAAGCGTTCTTTTCGTCGTAGGTGCGGCCGACACAGTTTCTAAGACCGATCTTATAATCTCCGAGACCCTTTTCGGCATCGGTCATAACGAGAATAGGATAATCGGCGGTTTCCTTAACTCTTTTAAGGAAAGCCTCGGTGTTGGGGTCGTTGCTGGGGATCCAGATCGCACCCAAAGCGTGATTTTTTATCTGATTAAAAACGAACTCCGCCTGTTCTTCGTTACTAAAGGGTACCACGGCGCTGTGGACCATACCAAGCTTTTGCTTAACCGACAACTCTTCAAGCTTAAGCTCTTTAATTACCTTCATAAAGCAAACCTCCAAAGATTTTTACGAGTTTATAATACTAAATGCCGAGGGCTTTGTCGATGTACTTTTTAACCTTTTTGTAAAATACGGAACAAATTTGTGGAGAACAAAAAGACGTACGCATATCAAATATACATACGTCTTTTAATTATTTACAGCTTACGTTCTCGAAAGAGATTCCCTCGCAGCACTGAAGATATATGGCTTGTCTTTTAGATTCGCCGCTATCGATAAGAATATTTTTAAACTTGATATTCTTAATGAAATGACCGGGTACATCAAAGCCCGAAAGCTCGATGGCCTGACATTCGCGGTTTTCGCCGTCCATACCCTTAAGTCTTGCGGTGATATGGAGGTCCTCGAAGGAGCAATCCTCGAAAACAGGTACGGTGGGAGCGCCTATTCCGTCGTCGTTATAGCCTACCGAATGCATAAGCACACGGCAGGTACGGGTGTTTCTGACACTAACGTTTCGGACAAATCCACCACGCTTTTTGGTGGCCTTTATTTCGATTCCGAAGACCGAATCGCCCATATCGCAGTTCCAGATCTTAATATCGTTTATTCCCCCCGACATTTCGCTGCCTACGGTAATTCCGTGACCGTAGTAGCTTATACAGTCGAAGACCCTTATATGCTCGCAGGGACGGTTTATAACGTTACCTTCGGGGTTTTTGCCCGATTTAATTGCAACGGCATCGTCGCCGGTATAGAACTGACAACCAAATATAGTGCAGTTCGAGGAGGAATCGGGATCCCAGCCGTCGCCGTTCCAGACTCCGTCGGATTTAAAGGTACAGCCGCAGGTTACCACGTTTTTACTGTAGATCATATGGAAGTTCCAGGAGGCGCCGTTTTCGATGGTAATACCGTAGACGGTGACGTTTTCGGCCGAGTTTAAGTTTATAAGACGGGGACGTACTCTGCCCTGAATGGTGGTAGAGGTCTCGCACTCCTTAACGCTGTCGCCGAGGGAGGCGATATAGTCCTTCATAAGTATTGTTTCGACCCTTATTACCTCTTCGGCAAGGGGTCTTCCGCCGCCGCAGACCCTACCCTCGCCGCAGATACGAACGTTTTGGCAGGTGATAGAGTTTCGGTCGAGCTCGCCTACGTTTATGAGGGCGGCATAGCACATCATTTCTATTCCCTCAAAGCGGCTTTTTATCTTCGGCTCGTAATCGTGAACGTTTGCGGTTCCGTGGAGGATAGCGCCCTTTTCGAGATATAGCTCCATATCGCTGTGCAGAAAGAGAGAGCCCGTCATAAAATCGCCCTCGGGGATATAGACACACTCCCCTGCTTTGCTGGAATCGATAGCCGCCTGAATAGCCTTTGTATTAAGGGTCTTTCCGTCGCCTACCGCGCCGAAATCGGCAATATTTATACGGCGGCGAAGGGGCTCGGTCTTAGCGGTTATTTCCTCTTTAAAGTCCTTACCCGTAAGGGTAAAGGTATACTCGGTATCGGGGGCAAGGCCTTTCGCTTCAAGGTGACATTTTTCGGTTTTGCCAAGACTTTTTTCGCCGATACTGACCTCAAAAGCGTCGCCCTTTTTATAGGCTTCGGGCAGGTCCCAATAGAGTACGATAGCGTTCTGTTTAGAAACACAGCTTACCATATTATCTCTCCATACCGAAGTAATCTACAGAGTTGTTGTAGCAGATATTCTCTACTACCTTTCCGACGTATTCGAGATTATTTGTCATTTCGCCCTTTTCCATCATATCGCCGAGGTAGTTACAGAGAATTCTTCTGAAATAGTGGTGACGGGGATAGGAAAGCAGTGAACGGCTATCGGTAAGCATACCTACGAATACGGCAATATGTCCCGTTGCGGTAAGGTCGCGGAGATGCTGCTCCATACCGACCTTATTATCGAGGAACCACCAGGCGGGGCCGTACTGCATCTTGCCTCTTGCTTCGTCGCTCTGGAAAGAGCCGATAAGGGTCATAATTTCGGTGTTCATCTTGGGGTTAAGGTTGAAAACGATAGTTTTGGGAAGAAGCCCCTCGCTGTTAAGCTTGTCGAAGAGACGGGAGGTAAGGGTTATGCTATTGGTATCGGAGATAGAGTCGAAGCCTGTATCGAGGCCTAATTTCTCAAGCATAACGGCGTTATTGTTACGCATTGCACCGATATGAAGCTCGGTTGCGATATTGTATTTTGCATAAAGCTTCATAAGAAAATAGGTCAGGTAGCCCTTAAATACTTCGGTCTCGTGAAGGGTGGGAACGGTTCCCGAAAGAGCCTTTTTAAGAACGGCATCGGCCTCCTCTGCGGTAGTTACCTCGCAAACACGCTCTACGGCGATATCGCTGGCCTTTGTGCCAACCTTAATAAAGGCATTAAGACGGTTTTCAAGAGCGGCTTCAAGGTCGGCAATAGAGTTTATGGGATGAGTAAGGTCGGCAAGCTTTCCAACGAAGCCCTTATAGCCTACGGCATCGATATTCATAACCTTATCGGCGCGAAATGCAGGGGTTACGGTAAATTTATAGCCCTTTTCCTTAATTTTCTCGAAGGTCGAAAGGTCGTCGAAAACCTCGTTGGTGGTATAGATATGCTTTACGTTGGAGCTCTCGATAAGCTTCTGAGGGGTAATGCCGTTTTTGAGGATATATGCATTACATTCATCCCAGATAGCCTCGGCATTTTCGGCATTTATCTCGGTGGTACAGCCGAAGAATTCCTCAAGCTCGACCTGCGACCAATGATAGAGGGGGTTACCGAAGGCGGTACCTAAAACGGTGCAGTAGGTAACGAATTTTTCCTTATTGGAAGCGTCGCCGGTAATAAAACGCTCGTTTACGCCGTAATTACGCATAAGGCGCCACTTATAATGATCTCCTGCGAGCCAGATCTCAAAAACGTCGGAGAAGGGCTTGTTTTCTAAGATCTGCTTCTCGGGAAGATGACAGTGATAGTCGAAAATAGGCATATCCTTAGCGTAGCCGAAATAAAGCTCCTCGGCGGTTTTATTGGTAAGTAAAAAATTCTTTTTTATGTAACTCATAATTTTTCTCCTTAAAGTGTTACGCCGTCTTTAAAGATGGCAATGTCAAAATAACCGTTTTCTTCGCTCTTAGGTCTTGCTCCGTTTGCGACCGAGAGGCAGAGCTCAAAGAGCTTTTCTCCCTCGTCGCCCATATCGGCGCCGTCTAAAAGGACACCTGCATTAAAGTCGATCCAATGAGGCTTTTTGGCGGCAAGGGCCGAATTCGTTGCGATTTTAAGTGTTGGAACGGGGGCAGAAAGAGGGGTTCCGCGACCTGTTGTGAAGAGGATTATGTGGGCGCCCGATGCGGCAAGGTTGGTAACGGCGACCATATCGTTTCCGGGGCCGTTAACGAGGTAGAGTCCGCCGTCGGAGTCGGGTCTTTCGCCGAAGCCTAACGCTCCCATAAGGGGCACCTTACCCGCCTTCTGAACACAGCCGAGGGATTTTTCCTCGAGGGTTGAAATTCCGCCTGCGATATTTCCGGGAGAGGGGTTATCGGAAATACCCTCGCCGTGGTCGATAAAATACTGACGGAAGGCCTTTATCATATCGGCGGCAGAGGTAAAGACCTCCTTATTTACGCTTCTTGAAAGCAGAAGCTGCTCAGCACCGAAAACCTCGGGAATCTCGGTCATAAGAACGGTTCCGCCATACTCGGCAAAGTATTCCATAGCGCGGCCAACAAGGGGGTTGGCAGTAATTCCGCTATAGCCGTCCGAGCCGCCGCACTTAACGGCAATTTTAAGCTTCGAGACGGGAATTTCGGTTTTTTCGTCCTTAGCCATCTTGGCTAAAAGCTCGTCGATTATAGCCATACCGTCGGCTATTTCGTCCTCGCAGTCCTGAATATTAAGGAACCTTACGCGGTCCTTATCATAGTCGCCGAGGACGGTTTTCATAAGGGCGATTCCGTTTTCCTCACAGCCAAGGCCCAGCACCAGCACACCGCCTGCGTTAGGGTGCTTAATAAGTCCGCAGAGGATCTTCTGAGTATTTAAGAGGTCGCCGCCAAGCTGAGAACAGCCGTAGGGATGACAGAGAGCCTTTCCGCCGCTTTTTGCGGCAAGGGCTTTCGCAACGTCGTTAATACAGCCTACGGTAGGAATTATCCAAAGCTCGTTACGGATTCCCGCGCCTCCGTCTTTACGAAGGTAGCCCGTAAAGGTTCCGTTTCGTCCGCTTGTTTTGGCAGTTTCGGCGGGAAGATATTCCCAGTCGTCCATACCTTTAAGGTTAGAGGAAAGGTTTTTGGGCGAGACCTTGTCCCCTACCTTAATATCGGCCGTTGCGGAGCCGATGGGAAAGCCGTATTTAATAACGTTTTCGCCCTTTTTTATGTCTCTTAGGGCGTATTTTTGTCCGTCGTCACGAACCTCTACGTTATCTAAGGGATGAATCTTCATCAGGCCTCGACCTCCTCTAAAAGGTCAGAGAGATCACAGCCCCAGAAATCGGTATTGGCAAGTATCTCTGCAACCGATTTGTTCTTCATAAATTCCATAACGGCAGGGTCGTCGTTGGGGGCGCCTACCTTATAGAATTCGATAAGCTTTTTAAGGGCAAAAACAAGGTGCTTCGGGTAGCTACCGAAACGCTTTTTATACTCGAGTACAGAGGGAAGTACGCGTACCTTATATTTGCTGACCGAGTTTAAAGCAATAGAAGAAAGATAGTGCTTAATATAGGGGTTGGAGAAACGGATAAGCACGTTTTCGGCGTAGTCGACGAGCTCTTCCTTCGGCAGGTCTAAGGTGGGGATAATTTCCTCGAAGAGGCAGGTACGTACAAATCCGCGCATAGCCTCGTCGTCCATACAGGATTTTACGGTATCGAAGCCCGAAAGCAGGGCGAAGGGTACCATAGAGGTATGAGCGCCGTTTAAGATTCTGACCTTACGGGTGCGGTATCTCTCTAATGCGTCCTTGGTTATGATAACGTTAAGATTTGCCTTAGGGTTTCAATTACCCAGAGGTGGAAGAACTCGGAGGTATTTACCATATTGTCCTCATAGCCGAGATCGAGCTTTTCGTCCTTCGGGTAGCCGGTGTTGATCCGGTCGACAAGGGTATTGCAGAAAACGTTTTCGTTTTCGATCCAGACCTTAAATTCGTCGCCGAGCTGCCAAAGGTCGGCATACTGTAAAACCGTCTTTTTAAGGTTATCGCCGTTACGGTCGATAAGCTCGCAAGGAAGAAGTATAAAACCCTTAAGGCCCTTGTCAAATCTGCGCTTTAAAAGGAGGGTAAGCTTTGCGGGGAAGGCCGCAGGAGGAGCGTCGGTGATTTTATCGGTGCTCCTGAATTCGATTCCCGATTCGGTAGTGTTGGAGATGATGAAGCGAGCCTCGGGAATATCGGCAAGGCTTAAATATTCCTCGAAATTCTCGTAGGGCTTTACACAGCGTGAAATTACGTCGATCTTGGAGACCTCAACACCCTCTGCGCCACGGATAAGGTGAGTATAAACGCAGTCCTGTGCGGTAAGCATATCGCACATACCTTTTTCTATCGGCTGAACAACTGCAACGCTGCCGCTAAACTCGCCGATGTCGCTAAGCTTCTGAAGCATCCAATCGGCAAAGCCGCGAAGGAAGCCGCCTTCTCCGAACTGAATGACCTTTACGGGTTTATTATTCATAAACTTTATCCTCCCGGAAGATTTTTATTTGATTTTATTATACTTTGGGCAGGCTTTAAATTCAATATAAAATCGTACTAAAAACTTGCAAATCGTTCATATTTTTAGATAAAAACCTCATAAACGACCTAAAACAAGTTGAAAATCATTCAAAAATATGATAATATTAGCCCGTAAAGGGAGGGAGAATATGATTACCGATCTTGATAACCTTGAATATAAAAAGAGCTGGCATGAGCTTTATATCGACTACCGCGAGGGCTACAGCACCAATATGGGCAATTTCCACATGCACGATTATTACGAAATAAGCCTTATACTTTCGGGAAGGGTCAAGGTGCTTCTGTCGGGAAGCGCCAGCGAAGGAGACGGACCGCGTCTCGTACTCACCTCCCCCAACACGCCTCATTTCGTCGCCTGCGATCCGCAGGTTCTTTACAGAAGGCTAAATCTCCTCTTCGCGCCGCAGTTTATCGAGACCTACGGGGCTGAGTTTTCTGCCCTCCTTTCGGTGTTTGGAAAGGAAGGAAGAATTATAACCGTAACCGAGGAGCAATGTGAAAGGTACGTAGAAATTGCGGAAAGGATAAAAAGCGAGACCGACCCCGTAAGGCAGAAGCTAATTTCCCTTTATCTTTTGTCCCTTATTTCCGAAACCCAAAAGGATGAACTGCCGAAAGAGGCACCCTCCTACGTTACCGAGGCACTTCGCTATATAAACGAGCACTTTGGCGAAAAGATAGTAGCGGGGGAGCTTGCCTGGAGGCTTGGAATCGGGCGGACGACCCTTATGACCGCCTTTAAAAGCTACACGGGAAGCACCCTGCAGGAGCATATTTTAAGATACCGACTAACAAAGGCCATAAAGCTTCTGAGTTGCGGGGAAACCGAGCAGGCGGCGGCCGAAAACTGTGGGTTTAACGACTCCTGCACCCTGATCCGAAGCTTCAAAAAGGTTTTTGGAGTTACCCCCGCACAGTATATAAAAGCCCGCAAAAGATAAATAATACTTGATTTTTTCGGGATTATTGTTTATAATGTGTAAGCAAACACGAATAATCCGAACCTGCCTAAAAGGGCAGAATTTCGGTGCTTTTCGGTTTGTCGTCGCTTATAAGCGACAGCTTTATAAGTTCCTCCGCGCCAAAAATCCCTCGAAATTCTGCACCTTTTAGGTCGAAGAATTTTAAAGAAGAGGATTTTTGACTGTGCGAGGCACAAAACGCAGTTAATCCTTTCGGATTAACGAGTATTTTAACAATGCAAAGGCGAAAATCCTCCCTTTAAAATCAGATTTGGATCATTCGTGTTTGCTTAAGCACGCCGGTATGTTGGAATTGGCAGACGAGACGGACTCAAAATCCGTTGGTAGCAATACCGTGTGGGTTCGACCCCCACTACCGGCACCAAAAAACGACGAAGTTTTACTTCGTCGTTTTTTATATCAAATTCGCAGAATTTGATTATAATTCGAGCGAAGCGAGTTATCATTTTGCGACGCAATTATAATTTTCTAAGTTATTTGCGAATTTGAATTATAGTGCCTTTGGCACATTATAGCACTTCGTGCATTATAGCACCTTCGGTGCGTTTTCCTTAAATGAGCCATAAGTATGTGTGGTTTGCCCGTAATGGTTTTAACCGAACATCATATTTGCTACGGGACGTCGAGGACGCCGCGCCCTACAAAGTTTCCGTAAGATTTGTTAGCCGAAACATTTGACGCAAAAGATGTTGCAATACATAGTACTGTATGGTAAAATAATTTTAACGAAAGAATATATCAGGAGAGATTA
>SFWF01000159.1 GCA_004560045.1 bacterium
CGAGTAATATTAACTTGTTCGCTCCCCTTTTAGGCTTAAAGCTCTGCCAAAGTCTTTCTGTAGAGGGCTATTTTTTCATTGAGCTTCGCTTTATCGTCATCCGGGTTAACCCATACGTAGACTACCTTGGAAAGACGGTCGAGGGTTTTGGGGCACATATTCTCGTGATAATCGGGAATAATGTCCTTATTTGCCTCCATCTTAAAGGGGTCCATAAGAGGATTAAAGGCACCGCGTTTTTCCATAATAGGGGTCCAGTGCTTGTAGATATGCTTACCTGTATCAATGGGAACGGTACCTCCGACTCCATCTGCAGTAGCAAAAGCTCTTGCCTTTTCTTCGCTGTCGAACTGAAATGCGACGATGGTTCCGCAGACGCCCACGATATCGTTGGAGGGGATGAACTTTGCAACGTCAGAAAGTGCGTCCATTATGTATTTTTTATTTGCGCGAAGGTCGGTAAGAATTCCGTCCATACGGTCGAGCTGAACGTTCATCACGGCGGCGCAAAGCTCGTTGGAACGGAACTCGGTTCCGCAGAAGCCCTCGGTAGTAAAGTCTTCAAGCTGATTTCCGAAGTAGGCAACTGCGGAGGCATCCTGATAGATAAGAGCAGCTTCGAAGACCTTACGGTTGTTCGTAAGAAGGGCTCCGCCCTCGCCCGAGGAGATTATTTTAAAAAAGTTAAAGGAAAGTCCGCCTGCGTCGCCGATGGTACCAAGACGCTTGCCCTTATAAGCGCCGCCGTCGGCCTGGCAGGCATCCTCGATAACAAAGAGGTTATACTTCTTGGCAAGTGCAATAATAGCATCCATATTGCAGGGGAAGCCCTGAATGTGAACGGGGAAAATTGCCTTAGTGTGCTTTGATATCTTCTTCTCGGTGTCGACGGGGTCGAGGGTTAGTGTGTCATCCGACTCGGCAATTACGGGAATTGCGCCTGCGGCAACGACCGCCATAGCAGTTGCGATGTAGGTATAAGCGGGAACGATAACCTCGTCTCCCGGGCCGATGCCGAGAGCAACGAGGGCGGAGGTTAAAGCCGCCTGACCGCTTGTTAAAAAGATTGCGTGGTCTACACCAAACTTATCTCTAAGCTTGGCTTCTACGGTTTCGGACTCTTTAAGTCCCGAATTTACCTTGAACATACTGCGGGTTTCGATCACCTTGGTAAGCTCTGCAATTTCTTCTTTTCCGATTCTGTACATAAATTAGTCCTCCATATTCTCTATGTTATTTATAATATTTATAAAAGCTTTGAGTATAGCTTTCAGGCGTCCTTGGCGGCCATCTTTCCAAGCTCGTGAACGTGTCTCAGATCGCCAACAGTTCTGCCGTTTGAGAGCCTCGGTCCCACGTCTCCCTCGGGGCCGTTAAAGAAGGCGGTTATTGCGCCCGATTCCTTTTCTACCGCATCGGTCATAACCCCCGACCACTCGCGGGTTATCTCGTGATTCTTGCCTACGCAACACCAAGATATAGCTTATCCAAACTTAAATTCCTTTTAAATATTCTACACTGTATTTCAGGCTTTCAAGCGGGTCTCCGTCGCAGATATCCTGCTCTACGGCAAACTCCCTTATTCCGACCTTTTCGGCCGTTTCGATTATTTCCTTAAAGCAGAGGTTTCCTCTTCCTACCTCGGCAAATTTTGGGCCGTTTAAGGTATATTCAAGATCCTTCAGATGAAGTATCTTGACCCTTCCTGCGGTTTTTTCGAGGAAGCATCTTACGTCCATTCCGCCGACGGTCAGCCAATAGGTATCGGGCATAAAGTCGACGTATTCGGGGTCGAAGCCTTCGAGCAGAAGATCCATAACGGTTTTACCGGAGGGAAGTCTGATAAACTCGTTAGCATGGTTATGATAAGAGCAGGTAAAGCCCTTTTCCTTTGCTTTTTTGGCAAAGCCGTTTACGGTTTTTATAAATTCCTTAACCTCGGCCTCGTCGGTTATAGAGGAGCCTATTCCAAGGTCGGGGATATTATATTCCTCCGCAAGGGCAAAAAGCTCGTCTCCCATATCGAGATAGGTCTTTATATTCCAAAGGCTTCCCTGCACCTTAAGCCCCGTCTCCTTGGCG
>SFWF01000160.1 GCA_004560045.1 bacterium
TTAAAGGTGTCGCGTATGCGGCGGATATTCTCCATAAGCTCGGCGGTCTCCGACGGGTTCATACCCGCCGCCGGCTCGTCAAGCAGTATAATGCCCGGATTTGTTGCAAGAGCGCGCACAATTTCAAGCCTTCTCTGCGCGCCGTAGGGCAGAGAACCCGCCTCGGCGTTAGCCATATCCGCCATAGAGAAGAAGTCAAGCAATTGGAGCGCCCGCTCGTTAGCCTTTTTCTCCGCCTTGCCGTAGCCTAAGCTGTGGGTTATAGAAGCGAAAAAGCCTTCCTTTATCGAATTGTGAAGCCCAACCTTTACATTGTCAAGCACGCTCATATTAGAGAAAAGGCGAATGTTCTGGAAGGTGCGGGCAATGCCCATACGGTTTACCTGCGCGGTGGTTTTACCCGCCGTCTGCTTCCCGTCAAGCATAATCGTACCTCTGGTGGGCTGATAAACGTTGGTAAGCAGATTGAAAACGGTGGTTTTTCCCGCGCCGTTGGGACCTATAAGTCCCGAAATTTCGGTTCTGCCTACCGTGATTGAAAACTCGTCAACGGCGGTAAGTCCTCCGAAATCGATACCTAAATGATGGGTTTCGAGGATGGGGGTCTTTTCGACGTCCCGCTCGGGTACTATTGCGCCCGAGGGATATGGTACCATTTTATCCATTGTCCGTTACCTCCCCGCCGTCATTATTGCTGTTTTTGCGTGTGAAAATCCCTTTGATTTTAAGCTTAAGGTTCTCGGTTATCTGCTTAGCCTTGGTGCCGTTAGTTGCGATCATTACCAAAATAAGCACGATAGCGTAAATTAACATTCTGTAATCGGCAAATTCCCTTAACAGCTCGGGAAGCATATAGAGAACCGTCGTTGCGATTATAGAGCCTAATATGTTTCCCATACCGCCTAACACTACGAATACGAGAATAAGAATAGAGGTGTTGAAATCGAATTTCTTAGGCGCGACGGTGGAGAAATTCATAGCGTAAAGCGCGCCCGCCATACCCGCAAGCACGGAGGAGGTTATAAAGGCGGTGAGCTTGTACCTTGTAATGCTTATTCCCACCGATTCCGCGGCGATACGGTTGTCGCGTATGGCGGTAATGGCTCTGCCTGTTCTGCTGTAAATCAGGTTAAGCACTACAAAGAGGGTAAAGAGGATAAGTATAAACCCTGCCGTAAAGGTGGCTATCTTAGAAATGCCGACTGCGCCCTGCGGACCGTTTAAAACAATTCTGCCGTTAGTCATACCGAGCGAGGCTGTGTCCTTCAGACTGAAATGAAGCCCCTTTGAGTCAAGACCTACATACAGGCAGTTGATTATATTCTTGATTATTTCGCCGAAGGCGAGGGTTACAATCGCAAGATAGTCGCCGCGAAGACGAAGAACTGGTATACCTATTAAAAGTCCTGCTATTCCCGCGAATATGCCGCCTATTATAATCGCGAGCAAAAGCCTTAAGGGGTCGGAGCCGACAGAGTCCTGAAAAGCCGCGGCGGCGACCACGCCCGAAAAGGCGCCAACGCTCATAAAGCCCGCGTGACCTAAGGACAGCTCGCCCGAAACGCCGACCGTAAGGTTAAGGGATACAGCCAGCACTATGTAGGTGCAGATGGGAACTAACTGACCGCTTATCGAGTTATTAAGCATTACCGCGGACTGAAGCGGAAACATAATCGCAAAGGCGATAATTACAAGACCGTAGGTCTTTATGTTGGTGCGGGCAAATTTGCTTAAAGCCTTATATTTGGAAGCAATACTCATAATTCACACCTCACACCTTTTCGTTAATCTTTTTGCCTAAAAGTCCCGTCGGCTTTAAAAGCAGAACGATTATAAGCACGGCGAAAACTATAGCGTCCGACAAAGCGGTTGAAATATAGGATTTTCCGAAAATTTCGATAATTCCCAAAAGTATTCCGCCAAGCATTGCGCCGGGGATTGAGCCTATTCCTCCGAAAACCGCGGCGGTAAACGCCTTAATGCCGGGCATCGCGCCGGTGGTCGGCTTCAGTGTGGGATAGGCAGAGCACATCAGCACACCGGCGATTGCCGCAAGGGCGGAACCAATGGCAAAGGT
>SFWF01000161.1 GCA_004560045.1 bacterium
ACGTAGATACCGCTGATAACGTTGTTACTTCCGGCGCTATCAAGCTTCAGATCCACGAGAAAACCGCCGCAGGTAACGATTTTCCCGAAGATGGCATACTGATTATGCCCGGCGCTCTCGTAAGTAAGCGCGTTACAATAGAAAACATTTGTAATCATCCTTTTTATTTAAGACTTGAAATAGTTTACGGCATCGACAGTACGACCCTTTCATCAGACGAATGTCTCGAGCTCGATATTAACGAAAAGGATTGGACCTACGTCGACGGATACTATTATTATAATGATATAGTTCCGCCCTATACTATGACGACGCCTATATTTACCGAGGTCGAAATAGTAGGTGATAAGGTAGACAATAGCTTTATCGGTCGAACCCTTTACCTTACCGTAAACGCCTTTGCGGTGCAGAGCGAAAACAACGTTGCCGACAAGCCTTGGAATGCCGACGGCTGGCCGACCGAAGTAGGTGAGGTGAAACCGTGAGAAAATTAAGATCCGCAGTTTCACTGCTTTTATGCCTGATTTTTGCCTGTTCATTAACCTTTGGTGTTTCGGCAGATAACGGTAACGTAACCTACGAAAAAAATGCAGGAAAATTCATTTTTGCCCCCGGTAGCGACTATTCCGAGACCGACCTCTTTCCCGATCTTAAAGAGGTTATGCCCGGCGATAAAAGGGAACAGATCATAACCGTTAAAAATAACGCAAACTGGAAGATAAAGGTAAAAATATACCTTCGTTCCTTCGGCGCTACCGAAGAAAGCAAGGAGTTTTTATCCAAGCTTAATCTTAAGGTCGAGAAGACAGACGGAACTCTGCTTTTCGACGCTCCCGCCGATCAAACCGACGACCTTACCAAATGGACCTATATCGGTCTCCTTTATTCGGGCGGTAAAACCGATATAAAGGTTACCTTAGAGGTTCCGAAAGACCTTGATGATGAGGATCAGCTTAAAATCGGCCATATTATGTGGCAGTTTAAGGTTGAAGAATATCCTATCGAGCAGGGCGATCCCCGTCCTCCTCAAACCGGCGATACCTCGAATATCCTTCCTTGGATAATCGGAGCAGGTGTCTCGCTGTTAGTTCTTATTTTTGTAATTATTATCCTCGGACGAAAGAAAAAAGAAGAGGAATAAATCTATTAAGGAGTGATGTCAGATGAAAAAAAGAACTATTACCAAAACTGCCCTCACTCTTAGTGTACTCTTACTTATTGTGTGGTCGGCCTTCGGAGCGGGAACCTCGGTGGCCTGGTTCGCCGATACCACCCCTGTTCAGCGAAACTCTTTTATAATCGGTGAACTTGATCTATCGGTTTATCATAAGGTAGGCGATACCTATAAAGTGGTAGAAAATGACACTAAGCTCTTTGATGACAATGCTTTATACGAGCCCGGATACGTTCAGGTCGTTAAGCTTAAAATTGAAAACAGCGGAAACGTAGATTTCGACTATAAGCTTTCTATCGATATTGATAAGTCCTCGGTAGTTCTCGGTATGAACGAGGCAGGCCAAAGCATTTATCTGCCCGACTTTCTTAAATTCGGAGTTATCTTCAGCGACACCGAAGCCTCCCTTAACCGCGATACTGCCAAACTTATAGCGCAGCTTGACGCCTCAGTGGCACTCGAAGATTATACCGAAATTCGTTCATTGGAAGCTAACGCAACCGAGGATAACGCCGAATACGCCGCGCTTATTCTTTATATGCCCGAAGAGGTCGGAAATGTCGCGAACTATCGCGGCGACGTAATTCCGCGAATCGAACTCGGTCTTGCCGTTCTCGCGTCACAGAAGGGAACTCTTTATTAAATTTAGTTAAAAATCTTCAGAAAGGAGGAGATTGTGGTGAAACAGCTTTACGATAACTATTATAAAATTGAAGAGGATAAACCCGTTCGTGAAAAAGTATTTCTCACGAGAATAGCGACCTCGATCGTCTTTATCGTCTTTTGCCTTTTCCATCAGGACTTCGCAGATGACCTGCTTATTCGCGATCTTATTCATTTGCAGCTGCCTCCTTTGCTTTCAGTTCAGCCATACCCTGCTCATATTCCTCAGCGGTGGGTA
>SFWF01000054.1 GCA_004560045.1 bacterium
AGATTGTATGTTATCCCGTCCGGATTTGAAGTAAAGGGTTCCCTCATCCACCACTACGTGGTCCCCCTTCCCCCGAGGGAAGGCCGACGGATACCGAAATCTTACGGTCGGGCTTACCCGTTTTATCTTTTCTATAAATTTGATTCGCGTATGGGTGCGGCAGCCTGCCGCGAAGGCTTACGGATACCGAAGCAGTCTTATTTTCGATATCCGTTTTTAATTTTCAATTTTCAACTTTCAATTCTCAATTTTATCCGCGCCGCAGGCCCATTCCCTAGGCCCTAGGCCCCGCCCCTCGTCCCTGACCTTTCCCATTTCCCATTTCCCTTTTCCCTGCTTCAAAGGCGTTTCTCTTTTCTGACCACTGACCACTGACCACTGACCACTGTACACTGTCCACTGTTCGCTGACCACTGTCCACAGACGACTGTCTGCCGTAGGCCTTATTTTTTCGCTCTTTTAAATATCTTCGCGAGACCTGCGATAACGATTATTCCTGCGGCAAGGGCGCCCGCAAGACTCAGGGTCATAATACCTCTTGCGATAAAGTCGCCGCCGTTTCCTAAAAAGGCGTTGGTCATCGTGTAATATAAGGAGCTTCCCGGAATAAGGGGAATAAGGCTCGTTATGATAAAGGTCGTCGTCGGAGTCTTCAGGACCCTTGCCATAATTTCGGCATAAAGGGAAATAAGGGCGGCTACTATGAAATATCTTGCTATTTCGTTTGGAATAAGTAATCCGAGTCCCAAAAAGGCCGACCAGGAGAGAAGTCCGCCGATAGAGGCGAAAATGAAGCGGAGTCCCCGAATATTATAAAGCACCGCGAAGCCGACAGAACCGATAAAGCCGGTTACTATTTGAAGGATAGGGTCGGCGGTGCCTCCCGAATAGCCTCCGGGAGTCGCCCTCATAATAAAGGCCGAAAGAAAATATCCTCCCGCAATGGCAAGGGCGAAAAGGGCCGCTTCGATAGTTCGGAGAAGACCCGTTATACTGTCGCCGACGAAGAGATCCCGAAGGGCGGTAGTCAGACCTACTCCCGGAATAAGGGTCATAATGTTTCCGATTATAATATTATCTACCCCGTCTACCGCTCCGATATAAAGGAATACGAAGGCAAGGGTTATGGAGGCGAAGGAGCAGATAAGCCGCGCGAAGATCTTATTAAGTCCCGTTTTTGCCGTAGCCGCAACAACGAGGGAAAGAACTCCGCCGATTATAAAGGAGCAGGCCGCCTCAATAGCTCCGCCGCCAAAGAATAGGGTAAATGCCCCCGAAATAAAGGCGTAGGACAAGACCTCGAAAACAAAGGGGTAGCGTTTTTCCTTTCTTATTTCTTTAAGCTCGGCCTCGGCCTCGTCACAGGAAAGCTTGTTTGCGGCGACCCTGCGGGCAAGGTCGTTAAGACGATGAAGCCTGCCTATGTCGGTGCCGACGTTTACCACCCGTCTCGTCTGAGTAAGGGGATCGCGTCCCTCTGCGTGAAGGGTCACAACCATACTCGAGGTTATAATAAAGGCGTCTACGCGGTCGGCGCCGAGGGCCGTTCCCATTCGCTTAAGGGACTCCTCAACTCGGCTTACCTCCGCACCGCAGAGCAGCATTTCTTCACCGATATCCAAAATAGTCGTAAGAACCCTGTTCATATATATCACTCCGCATTGATTTTACATCATACCGCGTCAAAAATCAATAAACAGTTGCAAGCAGGTCGGGTTTTGGTGTATAATAGAAAAAACCCCTTAAAGGAGATAAAAATGGACGCTTTTTTTGAACAGCTTATAAAAATTAAACTCACGGGTAAGGTCAAGGCAATAATCGTCGGTGCAATAATCCTCGATATTATTATCGTCGCTGCGGTCACCTTTTTTGCCCTTATGTTTTTGTCCCCCGCTTTTACCTTCCTTATCGTCGTGGCGGTAGTCTACGGCTCCTATAAAATTATTTCCTCTCTTTCGGTAGAGTTCGAATATATTTTTACCAACGGCGACCTCGATGTCGATAAAATAACCGCTAAATCGGCGAGAAAGCGTATGGTCTCCATTAAATGCGCAAAGGTCGAAAAATACGGCGAGTATAAGGGACAGCCTGCCCCCGGCTCGGTCAAGCAGACCTACAATTTCTGCAACCCCGACAGTGAGGGTCAGATGTATATGATAGCCGAAAACAGGGGAGAGGGTACGGTTATGATAATCTTTGCTCCCGACGAGCGTATCCGCGAGGCAATAGAAAAGTATATCCCCCGTACTGCAAGGTAAAGCTATGTATATTCTTTCATCGAAGGGCATGAAAAATGCCGAAAAGACGGCCGACGATAGGGGAATAAGCTATTTTTCCCTTATGAAAAATGCGGGAAATGCCGCCGCAGATTTTATGATCTTGAGGGAAGAGCTGTCCCGTAAAAGGGTAGTAATTCTTGCAGGAAACGGAAATAACGGAGGCGATGGCTTTGTTTTGGCAAATCGCCTTTTTGCCGAGGGCGCCGAGGTTACGGTTGCCCTTTTTTCGGGTCTGCCTAAAACCGACTGCGCCAAGAGGGCCTACGCCGAGATGTCGGAGGGCGTAAGGGTAGCGGAGGCTAAGGAGCTGCTAAAGCAAACCGAAGCCGATATAGTTGTCGACGGTATATTCGGAACGGGCTTCAGGGGAGACCTCGGAGAGACCGAAAAGGAAATTTTATCACATATTAAAAAACTAAAGGCCAAGGTCTACGCCGTCGACCTGCCAAGCGGAGTCGAATGTGACAGCGGAAGGGTATCCGAGGGGACTTTAGCTGCCGACTGTACCCTTACCTTTGCCGCTCTTAAATACTGTCACCTGCTTCCTCCCTCAAATGCGCTTTGCGGCGAGACGGTGGTTTTAGATATCGGCATTTCCGAGGAGATTTTAAAAGAAAACTGCGATAATATAACCTCAGTACCCCCTGCGGTCTTTGAAAAAAGAGACAAAAATTCTCATAAGGGAAGCTTCGGTACTACCCTTGCGGTGGTTGGGAGCTACGGTATGGCGGGAGCGGCCGTAATTTCGGGCAAAGCGGCGATAAAAAGCGGAGTCGGCATAGTAAAGCTTGCCTCGGCAAAAGAAAACTATACCGCCCTTGCGGTTTCCTGCCCCGAAGCGATACAGATACCCCTTTCGGGAGACGATACCGACGGCGAGACCCTTCTTGGTGCGCTTGACGGCGCGAAGTCTCTGCTTATAGGCTGCGGAATGGGTCAAAGCGAAAGGGCGGCCGAAAACATCGCCCTGCTTCTCGAAAATACTACCCTTCCAACCCTTTTGGACGCAGACGGAATAAATAACATAGCCTCCCGCATAAGTATATTAAAAAAGGTAAAGGCGCCTTTGGTGCTGACCCCTCATCCGGGAGAAATGGCGAGGCTTACGGGAAAAACCGTGGCCGAGACAGAGGCCGACCGCTTCGGTATAGCTAAGAGCTTTGCCGAGGAATTCGGGGTCTGGCTCTGCCTTAAGGGGGCGAATACGGTTATCGCCGCCCCCGACGGAAGGCTTTTCGTAAACCTTACGGGAAATCCCGGAATGGCTAAGGGCGGAAGCGGAGATATGCTGGCGGGGCTTATGGCGGGACTGCTTGCCTATAACGAGCCCGAAAAGGCTATACTTTCGGCCGTTTGGCTTCATTCTCTTGCAGGGGATAAGGCGAGAGACCGCTTTGGCGAGCGCTCTATGACCGTCTCGGATATGCTGGCCGAGCTTTAAGGCGCACTTCCTTCGGGAGTGATTCGTTGAAAAAAATAATTGTTTCCTTTTTGCTTTTAGTTATCCTTTGCGGCTGTAGCGGCGGAGAGATAACCCCCTATCTTCGGGGAATAGCCTTCAGGGGCGAAATGACCTACTATAACGAAAGCTATTCCTTTTTGGGAAACCTTTCGAAGGAGGGGGAGCTAAGTCTTAAGATGACCGCTCCCGATAGCCTTGCCGAAATGGTTTTCACCCTAAACGGGGAGGGTACCGTGGCCGAATATAAGGGTATAACCTACCGTCCCGTAGAGGGAAGTATGCCCTTTGCCCCCGTCATCGACAGATTTTACGGGAGCCTTTCGGAAATAATGCAAAGCGGCGAAACTGCCGATAAAACGGGCGTTTTAAAGCATTCGGGCGAAAATTCCTGTACCCTTAAGGTTGCACCCAGCGGCCTTCCGCAAAGCTTAGAGGTCGACGGGGACGGATTTTTTATAGATTTTTATAATATTAAAATTATCGAGGAATAAAATGACAAAAGAAGGATATTTAAAAATTAAAGCCTTTCTCCTTTCTCATAGGCCGCTTCTATACGTTGCCGCGGCGCTTTGCCGTTTCGGTGAAATAGCGGTCTACCTTTCATATCCTCTTTTTCTTCTTATACTTATAATAAATAAAAACCTATACTGCATACGGTCGGTGCTTGTATGCGGTATAGGCTTTGTGCTTCTGACCCTTTTCAGAAAATACCTGAACGCCGAGCGTCCCTACGAGAAATTCGGCTTCACCCCCCTTATAAAAAAGGAAACGAGAGGCTGCTCCTTCCCGAGCCGTCATACCTTTTCGGCGGCGATAATCGGTATGAGCCTGCTTAAAGTATATCCCCTCTGGGGCGGTATCGTTTTAGGCCTTGCGGCAGTTTTGGCGGCGCTGAGAGTTATCCTCGGGGTTCATTTTATAAAGGATACGGCGGCGGGTCTGCTTATAGGAATCGTCCTCGGGCTTTTTTCTTTTGTATAAAATAAAAAAACACCGCTTCTACGGTGTGACAAACCTTCATATAAAGTTGTCCTTGCAGGCTCTGCGAAAAAACGCAGAGCCTGATTTTATAGACAGCTTAGGCCTTAGCCTTGTTCATGCCGGTAACGAGAGCAGACTTCTTGCGGCTAGCGGTGTTCTTATGGAGAATACCCTTAGCGGTAGCCTGATCGATCTTCTTGACAGCAACCTTAACGGCTACTTCCATATCGGCAGCACCGGATTCGATAGCGGCATTTGCCTTCTTAACGGCAGTACGAAGACCCGAACGGTAAGCCTTATTACGCTCATAATTTGCGGCGCTTACTAATACGCGCTTCTTAGCAGACTTAATGTTAGGCATAGTGACACCTCCTATAGTTATAGTTAAAGCACTTAGTATATTAACACAACTTGCCGAAAAATGCAAGGTTTTTTTACAATAATAAAAGCAAGGTTTTTTTCATATATATATATAAGTAAAGGACAGGTGATCATATATGAAAAAAGCTTCGGCCTATTTTCCGATATTTGTGTCGGTGCTGCTCTGCCTTGCGACCTTTTCCTCCTCGGCTCTTTCGGTATTTACGCCTAAAGAGACCGAGCCGACGGCCTCTCTGAATTCCTCCGAGATCGGCGGCCGACCCCTTAAGGATTATATTTCCTCGGTCTACGTCGGGGATACCTCGTCGGCAGAGTCGCAGGCCGTATCTGCAAACAGAAGCGACGCGATAGGAAGGATCAGCGAGCAGTTTTTGTCCCCCTATTCGGCAAAGCTTTCCTACGGGGGAGTTTATATAAAAAATACGACGGGGCTTACCGTCGATATAAAAAAAGAGCTTTCTGAGAGCCTTAAATTTAAAATAGAGAAGGGAAAGGAGCCGCAGGTGCTTATCCTTCATACCCACGCCACCGAATGTTATATGGAGGAGGACCGCGATTTTTATACCTCCGCCGACAAGTCCCGAACCACCGATAACTCGAAAAACGTAACCGAGATCGGAGAAATAATTGCGAAAAAGCTCGAGAGCGGAGGTATAAGCGTTATTCACGACCGAACGCAGCACGACCATCCCTCCTATAATCAGAGCTATTCCCGTGCCGCCGAAACGATCAAGGAATATTTAGATAAATATCCGTCAATAAAAATAGTAGTAGACGTCCATCGCGACTCCATCGCCATTACGGGAAACGACAAGGCCAAGCCGACGGTTACCGTAAACGGAAAAAAGGCGGCGCAGGTGATGCTTGTGGTGGGGTGCGAAGCGGGAACCGTTACCGGCTTTCCGAATTGGCGGGAAAATTTCCGTCTGGCCCTTAAATACCAGCAGACTATGGAGGTCCTTTATCCGGGACTTGCCCGAACCATGGCCTTTGCGCCGAGAAGGTATAATATGAATCTTACCACGGGTTCAATGCTTTTGGAGGTAGGAACCGACGCAAACAGCTTCGAGGAGGCGAAATATTCGGCAGAGCTGGCGGGAGACGCCCTGCTAAGCCTGCTAAATACCCTTAAATGAAAATAAATTTTAAAAGAAAAGAAATAAAAGCCTTTTTTAGAGCCTTTTTTATGACCTTTGTTTCGATACTTTGTGTCGGAGGAATTTATTTAGGCTTTTGCGAGTCCTACGAGGCGATAAGAAGGACCTGCTTCGGCGACGAGCGAGGCGCCGTTATCATAGGCGAAGACTATATAAAATTTTTCGATTTCGAGCTTTGGGGAGATTTGCCTGCGGCACGAGGTTGACAGTTTTCGACGAATTTGGTATAATTGGGGTCGGAGATGATATCATGACCCTTTCAAAATTCAGAGTTCCGCTACCCGCCTTTATTGCAGGCTCGGTAGTTTATATGGAGCTTATACTTCGTATTTTCACAAGTCGAGATTTTTGGTCGGTCGGTCTGCTTCTGGTGCCGCTTTTTGCCTGCACCGTGGGCCTTGCCGTCTATGCCCTTGCTACCCGCTTCGGTGAAAAGGGCGCCCGAATCACGGCCGCAATAACCCTCTGTTTGCTTGCGGTACTCTTCTCGACGCAGGAAATTTACTATTCGGTATTCAATAGCTTCCTTATAGCCTATTCCCTTACCGCAGGCGGTACCGATCAGGTAATTCAGGCGGGTATTCTCGAAAATACCATAAACGCGATCCTTCGCGGAATTCCTGCCATACTGCTTTTCATGCTTCCCGTAATTCTGGTTCTTTGCCCCCTGTACAGGCGCTACGTTGCGCATAAAAAGAAGCCCCTTAAAATTACCTTCGCCTGGCTCGGAGCGGGCGTCGCCTGTCATATTTTAGCCCTGCTTATAATTTTGCTTATGCCCTCGGTATCCTCGATTCAGTCGGGTATGTTCGACCCCAACCGCTCGGTAAACTGCTTCGGACTTCTCCGTACCGAGGTCCTCGACATTAAGTATAACCTTCTCGGAATTGAGCAGGAGGTAGAGATCGAGGCCGAAAAGCCTATCGATCCCGTAAAGCCCGAAACCCCTCCGGTCGAGGAGGAAAAACCGCCACAGCCCAATGTTATGGATATCGATTTCGAGGCGCTTAAGGACGAGACCGACGAGACCTACCGTCTTATGAACGATTATTTCTCCTCCCGTCAGCCCTCTTATAAAAATGAATATACGGGTATGTACGAGGGCTATAACCTTATAACCGTTGTTGCCGAAGGCTTCTCGCCCTACGCTATCGATAAGGACCTTACTCCTACCCTTTATAAAATGCGAGCCGAGGGCTTCAACTTCGAAAACTTCTATACCCCCATCTGGGGAGTTTCGACCTCCGACGGCGAATACACCACCTGCACGGGACTTATCCCCAAATCGGGCGTATGGAGCTTCTACCGCTCTTCAAATAACTATATGCCCTTCTGCCTCGGAAACGCATTCAGGGCAAACGGAATGAAAAACACCTACGCATACCATAACAATACCTATACCTATTATCACCGCGACCTGTCACACCCCAATATGGGCTACACCTATAAGGGTATGGGTAACGGGGTAGAAAAGTACGTTAAAAACGTCTGGCCGCAGTCGGACCTCGAGATGATAAGCGGCTCGGTCAAGGATTATATCAACTCGTCGGAGCCCTTCCACGCTTATTATATGACGGTAAGCGGACATCTTCGCTATACGAGGATCGGAAACTCTATGTCCAATAAAAACTGGGACAAGGTCAGAGATCTTGACTGTTCTGATACCCTGAAGGCCTACTACGCCTGCAATATCGAGCTTGATCTTGCTATGGAAAAGCTTCTTTCAGAGCTTAACGCGGCGGGAAAAGCCGACAAGACGGTTATTATGATAACCCCCGATCATTATCCCTACGGCCTTGAGCAGGATACCGACACCTACGCCATCTGGCGCGAGCTTTTGGGTCGCGACGTCGAGACCGAGTTCGAGCTTTATAAGAGCTGTCTCCTGCTTTACTGTCAGGGAACGAAAAATCCTCCGACCGTCGAGAAATACTGCTACTCGGTGGATATTCTTCCAACCCTCTTAAACCTTTTCGGCCTTGAATACGACTCGCGACTCCTTATCGGAAACGATATTTTATCCACCGAGCAGGGACTCGTTATCTTCTCAAACGGCTCCTTTATTACCGACCGCGGTAAGTATAACGCTACAAACGGTCAGTTCTCGGCATTCAAGGGTCAGGAGTTCGCTTCCGACGAGGAAAAGAAGGAATACGTCAAGAATCTCAGGGCAATAGTCAATAATAAGTTTAAAATGTCGACCAAGATACTTGAAAAGGACTATTACGGATACCTTTTCGGCAAGAAGTAGATAAACAGAATACTATAAAAACTCAAAACGGCTACGATTTTTATAATCGTAGCCGTTTGGGTTTTGTAGGAGAGGGAGTTTTGAAAAAACTTTGGCTCGCCACTAACGTTCTTTTCCGAGGAAAAATATGGCGAGGGTGCCGGGTCCCGAATGAGAGCCGATGACCTGATCGATGTAGTTTATGGTAACGCTCTTAACGCCGTAGGCCTCGATGACCTTCTGAGCAAGGGTCTCTGCGTCCTCGACGCAGTCGCCGTGAGCGATAAATATATCCTGCTCGCTGAGGTCTTCGCCGACCTCGCCCATACGCTTTACTATTTCGTTTATGGCATTTGCGCGTCCGCGGGTCTTTCCGTAGGGAACGAGCTTACCCTCGTCACTTACGTGAAGCAGAGGCTTGAAGTTAAGAATCGTACCCATAACCGCGGTAGCGCCCGAAATGCGTCCGCCACGCTTAAGGAAGAAAAGATCGTCTACGGTGAAGAGGTGAACAAGGCGAAGCTTGTTGTCCTCGAGCCACCGATAGGTTTCGTCGATAGAAGCACCGCCGTTTTTCTTTTCAACGGCATATTTAACGAGAAGTCCCTGACCCGTGCAGGCGCAAAGGGTATCTACGAGAAGCATTTTGCGGTCGGGGTAGGAGTCTTTAAGATCCTCCATACAGCTTCTGACTATCTGACAGGAGCCCGAAAGCGCGGAGGAGAAGGCGAGATATAAAACGTCCTTTCCCGCGTCGAGAGCCTCCTTGAGAGCGGCTTCGACCCTTTCGTAGCTGACAAGAGAGGTCTTGACAGCTTCCTTGCTTCGAAGCAGGTCGTAAAAGGCCTTATAATCGGTCTCTTCGCCCTCTACGTAGCCTAAATATTCGGTATCCTTAACGATATAGGTCAGGCTTACGACCTTAACGCCGTAGTTTTTAACCTGTTCGTTTGTCAGGTTAGCACATGAGTCGGTAATAATTGAAAAAGACATTTTATAAACCTCACTATCTGGTTTTCAAAACTATTATACAAGATAATTATGTTCGTGTCAAGTTGTTTTGGTTATCGTAACAAAAAATTTACACCTTGCAAACAATTGAAGTATATGATATTATATACTGTAAGAGGTGAGGAAAATGGATAATATAAGTGCGGCGACCGACGCAATCTCGAAGCTTTCGGAGTTTCGTATGCCCCGTCATCACGAACTTCCCGATATCGACTGCTATATGGATCAGGTTATTTCCATAATGGAGAAGCATCTTTATATCCTTTCGGCAGGCGGCGCGAAATTCATAACCCCCGCCATGGTAAACAACTACGTAAAGCTTGGAATGGTTCCTCCGCCGATCAAAAAAAGGTACACGAGGGAGCATCTTTGTCACCTCTATATAATCTGTTCCCTTAAATCGGTTATTGCGATCCCCGCTATTTCCGAGCTTATCGGAGTTTTAACGAAATCCCGACCGATCTTCGAGGTTTACGACCTTTTCTGTGAGGCCTACGAAAATATGCTTCGCCGAGCCGCCGAAACGGCGCAGGAAATGCTCGGAGAGACGGGCGACCCCGAGGAGGGACTTTCGAAGCTTGCCCTCTTTATGGCGGTAAATGCCGCCACGACGCAGCTTATCGCTACGGGAACCCTTAGCGGTAAAAACGAGGAGGAGCCTGCCTGTGACCCACAATAAAAGTCTACCACTAAAATAAATATATTAAACAAAAAAGAGAACGCACCGCGTTCTCGAAACTTGTCAAGAATTTCGGACTGATAGAAGAGTGAAAAATTGATTTGGTACTGAATAATTGATTCCCGAATGTAATCTTACTGAATTGTAATATA
>SFWF01000162.1 GCA_004560045.1 bacterium
TAGTTTTGCGGAGTAGGTTTCTACTCATCCGCCTCGTACCTCGGCACCTTCCCTGCTAGGGAAGGCTTACGGATACCGATATCTTACGGTCGGGCTTACCCGTTTTATATTTTCTATAAATTTGATTCGCGTATGGTGGCGGCGGCTCGCCGAGAAGGCTTACGGATACCGAAGCAATATATCGGGAGGTTGTAGGGGAGGAGCAAGTTCTCGCGCTGCGGCGCTCGGTCTCTCGGCGGCTCTGACGACGCACTGTGTCGTCATTCACTACCGCCTCGTGCGCTTCGCTTGCCCTCCCCTACGCTCTCAATAAATCCCTAACCTTTCCCATTTCCCTCGCGAAGCGTTCGGTATCCGTTTTTAATTTTCAACTTACAATTTTCAATTATATATCTGCGCCGCTTGCCTCTTCCCTCGGCCCTAGGCCCCGGGCCCTCGTCCCTAACCTTTCCCCTTTCCCCTTTCCCTTTTCCCTAAAAAAAAAGACCCTTGCGGGTCTTTTTTGATTATTCAGCTCTTACGAAGTTTTTGTAGTAGAAATTGATTCCGTCGTCGGTGTACTCAACGTACTGATTAGAGCCGTCGGTGAACTCTGCGGTTGCGCCGGTTGCGGTAGGATACCAGATTCCCATTTCCTCGCCTGAAATAAGAACTCTTCCCTTATCGGTGAACTCTAAGGTAAAGCTGCTGTCGTCAGAGGCGACCCACTTGTTGGAGAGGAGGTCGAAATAATTCTTAAGGGTCTTGCCCTCGCTCTTTTCGGCATAGGTCTTTTCAATATAAACGCGGCTGGAGGGCTGATATGCCTGAAGGATCTTTCCGCCGCCTAAGATCTTATGATAAACGGTACCGCCAAGCTCCTTGGTGGGGCTCATATGAGCCTCGCCGTTTACGATACTGTAGGGTCCCTGGTCGGGTCCCTTGTCGAAGCCGCCGCCCTCAAGGGTCCATTTGGAATCGTCGATTATCTCGAGGGTTGCGCCGATATACTCGCCGTAGATCATCTCGTATTTTCCTACGAGATCGTAGCTCGATACGGCGGGCACGGTGGTGATGGTTAAAGCGGTAGGATCGGTAAGAGGAACAATACCGAAGCCGCCCATTTTAAGTACGATTCCCTCGGTGGTAGCAACTACGGGGAAGGTTCCGATAACGATTCCGTTAGCGGCATAAGCAGTAACGGTCTTGTCGGCCGCATTTACCGTATAGCAGTCAACAAGGGGGCTTCCGAGCTTCCAGGTGCCTTCAAAATCGGCAATATCAGCAAGCTCCGCAGTATCGCCCGAAGGCTTAGAAGAAGAGGGGGTAGAAGCTTTGTCGTCGCCGGTGGGAGCATCGGGTTTTCCGCCGCAGGCGAAGAGGGTAAGCATCATGCAAAGAGCAAGAGCTAAGCATAAAAGTTTTTTCATTTTTTTACACCTCAAAAGTAGTTTTTAAGAACTCGTTTCGTTCTGATATCGATTATAACATATAGGCAGAATAAAATCTACAATTTTTTTCAGGTTGCAGGTTGCAGTGGACAGAGGGACGAGGGCCCGGGGCCTAGGGCCGAGGGAAGAGGCAAGCGGCGCGGATAAAATTGAAAGTTGAAAATTAAAAACGGATACCTATCGCTTCGCGAGGGAAAGGGGAAATGGGAAATGGGAAGGATTAGGGAAAGGGGCTGCGTAGGGGACGTTGGCCGCAGTGGACATTGGACAGTGGACATTGGACAGTGGACAGAAAAGAGAAACGCCTTTGACGCAGGGAAAGGGGAAATGGGAAATGGGAAAGGTTAGGGACGAGGGGCTACGCAGGGGCAAAACTGCGTTTTGCAGGGGTGCTACGCACTGAAAACTTCGTTTGAGTAGCGCTACGCGCGAGTAATAAGAGTAACGGATATCGAAAATAAGACTGCTTCGGTATCCGTCGGCCTTCCCTAGCAGGGAAGGTGCCGAGGCACGAGGCGGATGAGTAGAAACCTACTCCGCAAAACTAAACGGGAAAATGTCCAAACTTTACTTTATCAAACATTAAACTTCGCTCGGGTCCTCAACGACCCGAGCAGGACTTATGTTTAATTAAATATGGATTGTATGTTATCCCGTCCGGATTTGAAGTAAAGGGTTTCCCTCATCCACCACTACGGAAAAGTTTCGTTTGCAACGATAGTCGCAACATCATTTATGCAAAGCATAACATCTTTTGCCGTAAGGCAACATCGTTTTCCGAACGCAAACGAAAACGATATTTGCGCCTTTGGCGCAAAATGGTGTTCCTCCCTGCGGTCGGAAATACGACCC
>SFWF01000163.1 GCA_004560045.1 bacterium
AACCCTTTTAGGGGTAGGCACGCTCGGATTGCCGATAGAAAAATCAAAAACGTTTTCCGCACCGATTTCGGCTCTTCTTATTTTCGCGTATTCAAAAATTTTGCGGATAACCGAGCGTTTTTTGCCCAAAGCCGCCATTTTTTCGTTTATCATAATTTCACCCGTTTGTCAAAATACAAGCCCGCAACACTCACTGCACTAAAGGCATGAGTGATTGCGGGCTGTCCGTACAACATATAAAGACTAAGCTTTATGGGCGCACAGGCAGTCCGTCTTATAATAATAAAATCGATAAGCTATGTAGCCGAACATACCGTCCACCCTTTCTTCTGAAACTGAAATCTATTTTAACCTATTTTTTCCCTTTTGTCAAGCCAAAAACCAAAATTTCTTTAACGATTTAAAGCTTTAAACCATTAAATTTATTCTACAACTAATTCTTTTATGGAGCGGATCTGATAATCCACGTTTTTAAGAAGCTCCGGCTTTTTAAGTGCGACCGCCGCTCCCTTTACAACGCTGTGGGCGGGGTCGTCGAGCTGATGAATCTCAATTCCTAAATATTCATTAAGCTTTTGGGCTAAACCGTTAAGCTGTGAGCCGCCGCCCGTAAGGTACATACCGTCCTCGGTAATATCCGCCACCAAATCGGGGTCGGTACGGTTAAGCACCTGACGTATAGCGTTGCAGATAGCCTCAACCGTTTCGCTTATCGCCTCAAAAACCTCGCCCGAGGAAATTTCAAAGCTTTCGGGCAGTCCCGAAAAGACGTTTCTGCCCTTTGCGACTATCGCGACCTCAATATCCCGCTTTGTAGCCGAGCCTATCTTAATTTTTATCATTTCCGCCGTAAGGGCGCCGATTTCGATATTATACTCCTTGCGGACGTATCTTATTATCTGCATATCGAGATCCGAGGAGGCGGTTTTAAAGGATTCGCAGACCGCTATTCCTCCGAGAGAAATCACCGCAATATCGGTTGTACCCGCGCCAATATCCACAATAAGAGTGCCGCGCGGCTTTGAAAAATCAAGCCCTAAGCCGAACGCCACGGCAAGCGGTCCCTCGATTACCGAAACATTGCGCCCTCCCGCCGATTCCACAACATTGGACAGAGAATGGTGCTGTAATTCGGTTAATCCCGCGGGGAGAGTCGCCATAATACGCGGGCGCAAAATACGGTTGCCGAACGCCTGCTGCATATAGTTTTTAAGCATAATTTCGGCAATATCGTAGTCGGCAATAACTCCGCGCTCGATAGGCGTAACGCAAACAAGACTGTCGGGCGTTCTGCCTATGGTCTGCTTTGCCTTTTCGCCGAAATACACGGGCTCCCAGGTTTCGCTGTCGACAGTCACAACATTAGGCAGCTCAAGCACAACCTTTGAGCTTGAAAAAATAACTGTTTTTGAAGATCCTAAATCTATTCCTATATCGGTAGCCATAGCTTTCCTTTCGTTTGCTTTAATATATTAATTATAGCATTAATTATCGCTTTTTACCAGCATTATTTTCTTTCGTCTTCTTTTTTTCGGTTATCAGCGCGGTCACGCAGTAGACAGCCTCCGCGCCGGCAGAAAAAAGCTGTCCCGCGCATTCGTCTAAGGTTGCGCCCGTCGTCCTTATATCGTCCACAAGCAGAAGCGTTTTTCCGCTTGCAGAGCCTTTTGCGGCGTAACGTCCCTTTACGTTTTTAAAACGCTCCTTACCGAATAAATCGTGCTGGCGCGGTCCCGCCTTGAGGCAAATAAGGGTATCAATAAGCGGAATACTAAGAATTTCGGAAATTCTCTCGGCTAATACCCGGCTTTGATTAAAGCCGCGCTTTAAAAGCCTTAGCCTGTGCATAGGCACAAAGGTCACTCCGTCAAATTTAATATCGCGGTATTCGTTTTTAACGCAAAGCGCCATCTGCTCGGCAAAATAATCGGCGTTACTAAGTCTTCTGCGAAATTTGAAGGAATACAAAGCCGTCTTCGCAGGCTGTTTGTTGATAAAGGGCGCAATACATCCGTCAAAACGGAAAATACGGTATTTGCACTCGCAATTTTTCTTATC
>SFWF01000164.1 GCA_004560045.1 bacterium
AAATCCGAAGCTCTCCCTGTCGATATTAAGGTCAAGAAAGGTGATTCCCTTTTCGTCGGCGTAGTCCTTTACTGCGTTGTGTCTTTTATAGCTCCAGGAGCTTCGGGACGGAAGCTCCAAAAACAAAAGCTTAATATCATTTTCCGCGCACATTTTCACAATCATATCAAGCGAGGTCTTTGTCGAAAAGGGAATTTCCTCCCTTTTATCGGTTTTAACCATATATTCTCCGCCCATATAGCCCTTGACCTCATTGCTGAGCCACTGCCCTTTAGCGGTGCAGTGGGCGGTATAGTTGGGCGCCCTTAAAAGCTCCTTTGGCTTAACCCTTTTCCAGCGGTCGTGATACTGAAACACGGAAAAAGCAGAACCCATCGACGCGTTAATAAGCTTCGCCGTGCTTTCGACAATTTTCGACCTTGTGAAAAAACCGTCTGTTTCAAGGATTATAAGCTTAACGGAGTGGCATTTTATTATTTTTTTAAGCTGTGAATAGCTCTGCGCTACGGTCTGATGACCCTCTGCGCTTACATAGGAGGTGTACCCGTATTCATTCCACAGCTCAAGGGGTGAAAAGCCGCTGTACGCGTCGGAATTTCCGACAACCGCTATGTCGATAGAATCCTTCGGCTCGGAAAAAAAGCCGTTCGCGTTAGGGTTAACTATTCCGCCCTCGGCGGTATTGTCCTTAGGCGCCAACATATACGAGGAGGCAACAATAAGCACAAGCAGCACGCACATAAAGGAGAGGGCTTTAATAAGCTGTTTTAATCCTGTTTTATTCATAATTATTCCAACCTAAAACTGTCCGTAAATAAAGTCTACCGCGTCATATCCCGGTCCGTATGCGCCGAAGATTACAACCGCCATAACAAGGGCGGCGTAGGCGCACCAGCGAACCGGCAATTTCTGCCTTGCGAGGCTGTCCCGCACATTTATTCCCTTTTCCTGCAAAATACTGATTATAAGCATAACAGCCGCTCCGACGGCGACTATAAGAAAATCCTGCTTATCCATTCCTAAGGTGAGGGCGGTCTTTAAAAATCCGCCGACGCCGAAGGAGGTGAAAACGCATTTAAGCATACCGACCCAAACGCCTACCGTATCGGCTCTGAAAAGCGTCATTCCGCCCACAACAAGAATAACCGTTCTTGCAACCCGAAAAATATTAATCGGCTTAGATTCACGCTTTATTTTAAGGGCAGAAAACAGCTTTGCAAAAAGCGGCTCAAGGTACATTCCCGCCGTCATTATCGCATAATAATAAAGCCCGTAAGCAACGTATTTCCACCCCGCGCCATGCCAGAAGCCTATACCGAGCCAGGTAAAAAACAGCGCAAAAGAAGCGGGGATAAGCGAGCCTAAGAACTCGTTAAAATGCTTTTTGGCGAATTTGCTTAATTTCATAAACGGTCTTGAAAGGGAGACCGAGTAAAAAACGTAATCCCTAAGCCACGCGCCTAAAGTGATATGCCACCGCCGCCAGAACTCATTAACCGATTTTGAGAAAAAGGGTCGCTCAAAGTTTTTTGAAAGCGGAACGCCGAATATTTCCGCACTGCCCGTTACTATATCCATACAGCCCGAAAACTCGGCGTAAATCTGCAAGGTATAAAGCAGACCGCCAAGCAGTATAATACTGCCCGAATAATATTTATAACTACCGAAAACCTCCGACACAAAAATATTTACCCTGTCGGCGATAACCGTTTTTTTAAAGAGTCCCCAAAAAATCAGCTGAACGCCCTTACAGAGCCTGTCATAATCAAAGCTATGCCCCTCGTAAAGCGGGTCGGCAAGTAAATCAAATCTGCCGATAGGTCCCTCGACAATCTGCGGGAAAAAGGCGAGAAAAAGAGCGACCTTTCCGAAATTCTCCGACGCGCGGTATTTACCTCTGTAAACGTCGATTATGTAGCCCGCCGCCTGTAGGGTATAGTAGGAAATACCCAGCGGAAGAATAAATTTAAGCTCCTTTAAATGCAGAAATCCAAAGGCGGAATTTAAGCTGTGGGCGAAAAAGGCAGAGTATTTAAGCACCAAAAGTA
>SFWF01000165.1 GCA_004560045.1 bacterium
TTTACGAGCCCTATCTTATGCAGATCGGCTTCTTAACACGTACGGGAAGAGGACGCTGTGTTACCAAGCTTGCGTATGATCATCTCGGTATTCCTTTCGGCGGAGATCCCGTTCAAAAAACAATGTTTTAAGGATTTATCAATGCGTTATACAAATGACTTTTATGATTATGAGCTTATTGATGCCGTCTCGGGAGAGCGTCTCGAAAGATGGGGAGATATAATTCTCATTCGTCCCGATCCGCAGATTATCTGGAGCGGCGAGAAAAAGGATCCCCGTTGGCGCTCGGCTCATGCCGTTTATCATCGCTCAAACAGCGGTGGCGGGCATTGGGAGACCTTAAAAAAGGTCCCTGACGTATGGTCAATAAAATACGGCGATCTGACCTTTCGCCTAAAGCCTATGGGCTTTAAGCATACGGGACTATTTCCCGAGCAGGCCGTAAACTGGAAGCTTGCAGATAAGCTGATACGCGAAGCGAACAGACCCATTAAGGTGCTGAATATGTTTGCGTATACCGGTGGAGCTACGATAGCCTGCCTTAACGCCGGTGCATCGGTTACTCACGTTGATGCCTCTAAGGGTATGGTTCAGTGGGCAAAAGAAAACGCTCAGGTTTCGGGTCTCGCGGACAGATCTGTTCGCTGGCTCGTAGACGACTGCGTTAAATTCGTTAAGAGAGAGATCCGTCGCGGTAATAAGTACGACGCGATTATTATGGATCCTCCTTCCTATGGAAGAGGTCCCGATGGTGAGGTATGGAAGCTCGAAAATCAGATAGGTGAGCTTCTTACCGATACCGCAAAGCTTCTTTCCGACGATGCTTTGTTTGTCTTTCTAAATTCCTATACGGGAGGACTTTCTCCCACTATTCTTGACTATATGGTTAAAACGACGTTTCCAAACTTTAAAAACAGCAAGGTCTTTACCGAAGAAATAGGACTTAAAGCTACTTCAAGAGACGTTGTTTTACCCTGCGGTAATACGACTATTTGGACTGGTGGGGATATTATTGGATAACATTATTGCCTTGAATAACGTCTCTTTTGAATATGAAAGCGACGACCGAAGTTACGAGGTATTAAAAGACTTTTCCGTATCCTTTGAAAGAGGAACCTTTAACGTTGTTTTAGGGCATAACGGATCAGGGAAAAGCACTCTTGCCAAGCTTCTTAACGGCCTTATAAAGCCAAATTCGGGAACGGTTAGCGTAAACGGACTTTCCACCCTTGATGATGAAAACGATTTTCTTATCAAGAAAGCGGTCGGTATGGTTTTTCAAAACCCTGATAATCAGCTCGTTTCCTCGGTTGTTGAAGAGGACGTTGCTTTTGGTCCCGAAAACCTTGGACTTGCTCCCGAAGAAATACGCAGACATGTCGATAACGCTCTTAAAGCCGTCGATATGTATGATATGCGATTAAACGCTACTCATAAGCTTTCGGGCGGTCAGAAGCAAAGAGTTGCAATAGCGGGCATTATTGCTATGGAACCGGAATGTATAGTTTTGGACGAGCCTACTGCTATGCTGGACCCAAAGGGTCGCAAAGAGGTTATTGATACCGTTCTTAAGCTAAACAAAGAAAAGGGAATCACAGTTATTCTTATAACTCATTTTATGGAAGAAGCAGAATCCGCTGACAGAGTTATCGTTATGTCGGACGGAAGCATTGTTTCTGACGGTACGCCCTGCGAGATCTTTTCTCAGGTCGAAAAGGTAAAAGCGGCGGGACTGAACGTTCCTCAGACGACCGATCTGCTTTCAAGACTAAAAAACGCAGGATATAACGTGGAAAATAATGTTATATCTGCTGATGCTTGCGCTACCATTATTAGTGATCTGATCAATAACTCGCTTAAATTATAGATTTTCCTCGGAGGAATCTAATTGTCTTACCTTACTGTTAATAATCTCACACATACCTACGGCGAAGGAACTCCGAGCTGTAAGGTTGCAATAAATAATATTTCGTTCTCTCTTGAAAAAGGAGAGGTACTTGGCGTAATCGGTCATACG
>SFWF01000166.1 GCA_004560045.1 bacterium
AGTTCCAATAAGTATCGGAGGCGTCGAATTTGTCCGTAACCGATTTGTCGGTTATATCGACCTTGTGGATAAAGTATTCTCCGTTAAAGAGCTCGTCCTTCATAAACCTACGGCCGTTTTCGAAAAGCTTGAGATATTCCTTAGCAGAATCGGATTCTCCCATAAACTCGGCCATTTCGGCAGAAAGCTTAAGGGCAAGCAGATACATTCCCTCAAGCCACGAAGAAGGACCGAAAAGCTCCATATCCAGTGTGTGGTGTTGCCTGCCCTCCAGTACGCCGTCTTTATCAAGATCCCATTTATGTGGATTTTCGGGATGCCATGCATATTCTATTACCTTTTTGACGGTTGGCCATTTATCTCTGAGCCAAACGTCATCGCCCGAGATCTTCCATTCGCGGTAGGTTTTAATTACCGAACCCATCTGTCCGTCGACGCAGGCGCGTTTTTCCCAGCTTGGAAATTCACGGGGAAGATTCATACGAAAATGCATGTGTCCGTTTTCGTCGGTAGCATATTTAAACTCGTTATCTCGGATACTGCGTTCAAGCTCAGGGAAGAGAAAACAAAGGGCGTAGGCATAATTCCACACGTGCTCGCAGGTGCCCTCGCAGGAGCCGTAGCTTTGACATACGCCTTCCCAACCGTAAAAGCTTCCGTCCTCAAGACGGAAAACTGTGGGAGATTTAAGAACCGAAATGTTCGACGATATCGCATCGATCAAAACCGAATCGAGGGTAGAAGAATGAAGAGTCTCTTTAAAAATCTTCGTAGCCTTAAAAAGCCTGTCCCAGTTATCAAGAGAATACTGCGCAGAGGCTACCGAATCCTTAAAGAGAACGGCGTAATAGTTTTTCCATACGGCCGCCCGTTCGGCAGCACTTCCCGACCAATAGTTATGCATATTGGGGGAGTTCCAGGTCATTACGAAACGAACCGAGCTGTTTTCATCCGACAGCTTTGCGCATAGGGTAGAGTGGTCTCCGTTTGCAGGCTCGTCATAGTTTCTGTCGTGAAGAGCAACGCTTTCATTCAGCTCGTTCCAGAAGGTTACGATATTATCCTGCCATCCGCCACGATACCAATAGGTCTGATAGTCAGCAGATTCTGCGTCGGTAGCGATAGTTATATCGCCGTATTCTACCGACGAATGGTCCGCCTCGGCATTGAAAAGCTTGATATAATGCCGTCCGTCTATCACCTTATGCTCGTTTAAACCTTTTTCAAAGGGGTTTCCGACCGTAAACGCAACCTGATACTCGGTATCCTTATCGTCGTTTTCGACCTTTATTTCAAAGAAAGCGCCGGGAATGCTTGAATCGTCGGCATTAAGCGGAATAAAAGGGTTGAAGGCTGCAAGAATTACTTTTCCCGGGAAAGCTTCATCGGTAAAGGTGAGCTTTGCGACGGGAAACTCGCCGCAAAATTCAACCTTTCTGAAATGAGGAAAGCCTGCAAGGGTTCTGTTTGAGGGGCCTGTTCCGAAATTGTTTGTAGAAAACTGACCCGTAAAGTCTTTCATAAGGTCTCCGTTAAGAATTCTTACGACCGTACCATCTTTATTTGTAGCCTTTATGGCAAAATGAGAAAATCCGTTAAGGCTACCCTTACGGGGCTTATTAAATATTTCCCAGTCGATAAGTCTGCCATCGCCGCCAAGTCCTACCGATCCCGAGCCAATTCCGCCTAAGGGAAAAGAAATTTCCTTGGTTTTATTTCCCGTATATATCATAGTTAACCTCCGAAAAACTTTTTATAAGTTCAATATAAAATAAAAAAATCTCCGTGTCAAGCGACACGGAGAAAAAATTAAATTTTAAGCTCGAAAAGAAGGCCGAAATGATCGGACGGATATTTTCCGTCGAAGGTCTGATCGAGAAGAGTTGTGCTTACGGGAGTAACTTTATTGTCGATAAAGCAATAATCAATATGACTGTTTTGGGTTTCGGGGGCATATCCGTGATAGGTGGTTCCTGTGTATTTAAGGGTAACTGCGTTTACGTCGGTA
>SFWF01000167.1 GCA_004560045.1 bacterium
CAAAGAATATGCTCCCGAGCTCGAGATGTATCTCGGACAGGGTAACAGACTCCCTGAGCTCGAAAGCTTCCCAAAGATCAAATTTATGGAAGCTAAGAAGCTCTTTGCCGATGCACATCCCGGTCCTCAGGGCGAAAACGCTATGCTTGAGCCCGACTTTGCTCCCGAAGAGGAAAAATGGCTTGGTGAATACTTCCTTAAGGAGTATAATTCTCCCATCGTGTTCATCACCCATTATCCCACCGTTAAGCGTCCCTTCTACGCTATGGAGGATCCCGCTGATCCTAATTACACCTTAAGCTTCGATATGCTGCTTTACGGCCTTGAGGTTACGACCGGCGGTCAGCGTATTCACGACTATGAGATGCAGGTCAAGAAGATGCAGGATAGGGGAATGAATATTGATGATTTCGAGGATTACCTTACTATGCATAAATACGGTATGCCTCCTCACGGCGGCCTCGGCCTCGGCCTTGAACGTATCGTTCAGAATATCTTAGGCCTTGAGAATATCAAGCAGGCAACCGCCTTCCCCCGCGACAGAGACAGAATCAGACCCTAAATACTCAAAACACCCAACCGCCGCTTCGGGTGCGCGCCATAGTAAAAATTTGGTTTTTATGTAAGAAAAGGCAAAAAGTCACGGTAACGCTGACGCGTACCGTGACTTTTTAACGCATTATTACGGAAAAAAGCGCCGTTTTCGGGCAATTTCTCACTATGAGGCACACCCGTTTGGTATTTATTTATAATTGGCTTCTGTTATAGTTTCAAGCTGATAAGATAAAAACGAGCCGAAAATCGGCTCGTTTTGCTATTGGTATTTAGTTGATAAACTTGTCGTGAACGGCGATAACTGCTCTGTCGGCGTCCTTTTCGTCGATAAGAACAGATATCTTGATCTCGCTGGTCGAAATGTTCTGAATGTTGATATTAGCATCTGCAAGAGCTTCAAACATCTTGGAAGCAACGCCGGGGTGTGTCTCCATACCTGCACCTACGATAGAAACCTTGGTGATGGAATTGTCGGCGGAAACGCTCTTGAAGGTAAGAACGTCGCGCATAGATTCAATAGCCTCAACGGCTTCTTTAGACTGATCCTCGGTAACGGTGAAGGTGATGTCCTTGGTACCGTCGCGGCCGACCGACTGAAGAATGATGTCGATATTGACCTTAGCCTGAGCGAGCTTGTTGAATACCTTGAAGGCAACACCGGGGGTGTCGTCGAGACCTACGATAGCGATGCGGGAAACGTTGTTATCCTTAGCAACTCCGCTGATAAGCATTTTTTCCATATTAACTTTCTCCTTTACGATAGTACCGGGCTTAGACTCGAGGCTGGAAAGAACTTCAAGCTGAACTCCGTATTTCTTTGCCATTTCAACAGAACGGTTATTGAGTACCTGTGCGCCGAGTGAGGCAAGCTCAAGCATCTCGGAATAGGTAATTTCATTAAGCTTTTTAGCACTTGGAACCTTACGAGGATCGGCGGTGTAAACACCGTCAACGTCGGTATAGATCTGACATACGTCTGCGTGCATAGATGCGGCGATGGCAACGGCGCTTGTATCTGAACCGCCGCGTCCGAGAGTGGTAAGGTCTTCGTACTTATTAAGACCCTGGAAGCCTGCAACGACAACGATACGCTTCTTGTCAAGCTCGTTTCTTATTCTTTCGGGTTCTACTCTCTTAATGCGGGCAAGAGAATGGGTAGAATTGGTCTGAAAGCCAGCCTGCCAGCCGAGAACATCAACGTTTATATCCGTGACCTTTCCGGCGGCGCCTACGAGGTGTTCCAGAAGTCCGTTATGGGCGAAAGCGAAGTTACCCCTTCCGCCACCCAGTCCGCCTCAATGACCGAGCTTGCCACCAACATCGCCGGCGACCCCTGGGGCATAGGCTATGCGGGCTTTGGCGCCTACAACAAGGCCAACGCCGAGCAGAAGGTGCTTTTCGCCATGAAGGTTGACGGCGTTGAAGCCAGCGAGGAGAACATAATTA
>SFWF01000168.1 GCA_004560045.1 bacterium
GGCTCCCCTTGTCAGGGGAGCTGTCACCGTAGGTGACTGAGGGGTAGTCAGAAAAAGGCTTTATTAAGGCATTTTCTCTCCCTCCGTCACGGCAAAGCCGCGACACCTCCCTCGTCAGAGGGAGGCGAAATACAGTTTATCGACACTCTCAAGCGGTATCAAGACCGCTATTTTGCTTTTTTTATAAATCCTTTTAAATCGTCAACCGCGGGCAGGGTAACGCGGAATTTTTGCCGAGCTTCCTCGCTTGCTAAGTGCTTGACGATTATCAACGCGGCGATAAAGGTCATGCCGAGCTTTATGCCCCATTCGGGGACAAAGCGCAGTCCCAGCGCCGACGTAGCGGCGTATGCCGCAAGGGTTCTGTAATAATGGGGAGAAATTCGGACTACTATCGAAAGGGTGATATAGCACGCCGCCAAGATAAGAACAGGAAGCGGACGCGGAAGAAGCCCCAAAAGACAGCCGAAGGAGACGGCGATACCCTTGCCGCCCCCAAAGCGGTAGAAAACCGAATAATTATGCCCCAGCACAGGAGCCGCCAGCACAAGCGCGACCCCTAAGTCCGCCCTGCCGCCCGACGCCTTTATGTAAAGAAACACAGGCAGAAAGCCCTTTAAAAGATCGCCGATAAGGGTCAGACTGCCGCAGAGCATACCGCCCTGCATAAAGGCGTTTGCCGCACCGGGGTTATTGTCCTTGCTCCCGCCCGTAATATCCTTATTAAAAAGCGTACCGTATACCTTTGCGAACAGGACACTTCCCGAAAAATACCCGAACGCAAAGAACAGCAAGGTCTTAACCAAAGCAATCACCACCCGTTTTCTTTAAATTATACCCCTCTTTCGCCGCCATTGCAAGCTTTTTTGTGTAACTCTATACTTTTCGCGGCATAGAATATTCTAAGAGGTGATTGTTATGGATAACGAGCTTATTGAAAAATATAAAAAGGAATTTTTGAGAATGTACGGTTCTTCTTCACCCTCGCGGGTAAAGCCTGTAGCGGCGGAGGTCGAGCGTTGTGTTCTTATAGACGGAGGGCGACTACCAAGAGGGAACGCCCTATGACAAGGAGGACTCCACCGACCCAAACGGCAGGCTTATTGTTATGGCAACGGCGGTTTCAAGGCTTTATCCCGTTAAAAACGCAAAGGTCACGGTATTTACGGGGGATTACGCCGCCCCCAACGTTATCGACACCGCCCTTACCGACCAAAGCGGAAAAACCAAGGCGTTCAGTCTGCCCGCTCCATCGAGGGGACTTTCTATGGAGCCTGATTCGGGCGCACAGCCCTATTCCCTTTACAACGTCCTTATCGAGGCGGACGGCTACGCCGACAATCTGCATATAAATCTTCCGATTTTCAGGGGAGTGACCTCCCTCCAGCGTTCAAATCTTACTCCGCTCGCGTCCTTCGGCGGCAACAAGGGGCCGATTGTATTCAACGAGCTTTCGTCCTTTAATTTGTAGGGAGGTGAATTTATGCCCGCCGTAATTCAGCCCGTGATACCCGAAAATATAACGGTGCATTTAGGCGCGCCCGGCTCTAACGCCGAAAACGTGACCGTGCCGTTTGTGGACTATATTAAAAATGTCGCCTCCAGCGAGATTTACCCCACCTGGCCCGAAAACGCCCTGCGCGCCAACATTTACGCAATTATTACCTTTGCGCTTAACAGAATTTACACCGAATGGTACCCCTCCCGCGGGTACGATTTCGACATTACCAACAACACCAGCTATGACCAGGCATTCGTCCCGGGGCGTGATATTTTTGAAAACATAAGCGAAATTGTGGACGATATTTTTGACGAATATGTTGTCCGTCAGGGCAATATTCAGCCCCTTTTTACCGCCTTTTGCAACGGCACGACCTCTACGTGCAACGGTCTTTCCCAATGGGGAACCGTAACCCTCGCCGAGCAGGGACTTACCCCCTACGAGATTTTGCAGACCTACTACGGCGACAACATAAGCATACTTACCGATACCCCCGTCCAAAATATCGCCGAGTCCTACCCTGGTACTCCGCTCCGTTTGGGGGACGTTTCAAATGAGATTAAAATAATACAGACCCAGCTAAACCGCATATCCCAAAACTACCCCGCGATACCTAAAATCCGCCTTGAAAACGGGCTTTTCGGAAACGATACCGAGGAGGCGGTCAGAAGCTTTCAGGAAATTTTTTCACTCCCTGTAACAGGGACGGTGGATAAGGCTACCTGGTACGCGATAAAGCGGTATTATAACGGGGTTAAGCAGTTAGCCGAGCTTATTTCCGAGGGGATAACGATAGAGGAGGCGACCCTGCCCTACCCGACAGAGGGCTTAAGACTCGGTATTAAGGGCGCTGAGATACGAACCCTCCAATACTATCTCGATATAATCGCCTATTTTAACCCCGCGCTTGGATTAATACCGATAAACGGGGTGTTTGACGAACAAACCGAGCAGGCGGTCAAGGCGTTTCAGCGGTTTTACAGACTGCCCGAGACGGGCT
>SFWF01000169.1 GCA_004560045.1 bacterium
AGCGAGCCGAAATACCAATGCTTAAATTCGCAGGAACGACCTATCTCCTCTAAATATCCGTTTAGCTTGTTTACTCGGTCGGGGTCGCCGCGGCGCAGAAGTATCGCGCTTTTTACAAGGGAGGGCGGCTCGTGTGTGATGATATAATCTACCCGTAAGCCCGCCTCGTCAAGCCGCTTTGCGCCCTCCGCCATCTCCGTAGGCGTAGGCTCCTCGGCGCGCCACCAGTTGCCCTGCTCAAGGCGCATATCCTTGTCGGTGCTCTCTCCGCCGCCGAAGGTAAAAAAGCTGTTTCCCTCTATTTCAAAAATCTGACCCCGCATAAGGTGGATAAGATTTCCCTTTATTCTGTGCACCATTCCGCCGTGCCAAAAGGTCGTCCTTGCGCGGTTAATAACGTCTAAATTATCGTGTGTGCCGTCCACAAAGGCGGTGACAAACCGTCTGGTTGCAAGAAAATCGATAACCTGCTTTTCGGTTTTTCCGCCGTTAAATATGTACCCGAAATCGCCGCATACTATAAGTACGTCGCCGCTTTTGAGTTTTCTGAAATTTTTGTCGTACAGCCGTTCAAGACAGCCGTGCATATCTCCCGTTACGTATACCGTAGGTATCACCTGCCGAAAAAAATTATTTTAGTCTTTTATTTAAAGGATTTTTATGTTATAATCATATAAACATATCCGCGTTTTTTATTATACTATATTTTCAGGGAGATTTCTATGCTAAAAAAGACATTTTCCATTATTTTTACTTTTATTTTGGTATTTTCGGTTATCGGAGCTTCGCTTACGGCGCGTGCCTATGAGATTACGGGCTTTGATATTACCGCAAAGGCGGGTCTGCTTGCTTCTATGGATACCGGGGAAATACTTTACAGCAATAACGCCGACGAAAAAATGTACCCCGCCTCCCTTACTAAAATAATGACCGTCACGCTGATGCTCGAAAGCGAAAAATACGACCCCGCGGGAAAAATAGCTATGACAAAAGAGGTTCAAAGGCTTGTTCCTCTTTCGGGGACTGCGCTTATTTAGCCGCGATTTACTACGGCGGAAGTGTAGAGGGCTTTGTCGATATGATGAACGCCAAGGCGCAGGAGCTGGGTCCTACGGGCACACACTATATGAATCCCGTAGGTCTTCACGACGAGCAGAACTACACCACGGCGCGCGACGTTTACACCCTTTTTTCCTACGCCCTTAAAAACGATACCTTTAAAACCGTTTGCGGATCGCCGCGAGACACCATAGAGGCGACAAATATGTCGGTCAGGCGTATTCTTTCGACCACCAATTTTATGATAGACAACAACACCAACTATTTTTACCAGTACGCTAAAGGCGGTAAAACAGGCTATACCGACGAGGCTGGGCGGTGTCTTGCAAGCTTTGCCTCCTACAACGGCTACACCTATCTTTGCGTGCTTTTGAACTGTCCTCCTAACGGGGAGAAGCGGTACGAGTTTGTCGAAAGCGCCGAGCTGTACCGCTGGGCGTTCAACAGCTTCTCCTTCAAGGAGGTTGCAAATTCCACCGACCCGGTCTGCGAAATGCCTGTTGAGCTGTCGCTCGACACCGATTTTGTATCCCTCTATTTTGAAAAGCCGTTTATTACGATACTCCCAAACGAGGCGGACGATTCGACGATAGTAATTAAGACCCGCCTAAACTCCGACTCGGTGGAGGCTCCCGTTAAAAAGGGGGAGGTAATGGGCACGGCGGAGGTAATTTACGCCGAGCAGGTTATAGGTACGGTAAATCTTGTTGCGGGGGATAACGTCAAGGCAAGCCGCCTGCTTATAGGCTTAAAATACGTAAAAAGCTTCTTTGGCTCGGTATATATGAAAATTGTATACGCCCTTATCGCGCTCGCGATTCTTATATTTATACTGATGGTAATTCGGCTGAATCTTGCGCGGATTAAAAAGCGCAGGGTAAAATATATCCCCTACGGGAAAAGGAAAGGCGATAGAAATGAACATTAAAAAAATTCTTACGGCGCTGCTTGCGCTGACCCTTTGCACGGGGCTTTGCGCCTGCGGAGGCGAAAAAACCGACGGGGACGGAGAAACCTCCTCAGAGGTAGCAAAGTACGGTATTCACCACGCGGTGATAACCGTTGAAAATTACGGTGAAATAAAGCTTGAGCTTGACGGAGACACCGCCCCTATTACCGTTAAAAACTTTGTCGAGCTTGCAAAAAGCGGCTTTTACGACGGGCTAACCTTCCACCGCATAATTTCGGGCTTTATGATTCAGGGCGGCGACCCTGAGGGCAACGGCACGGGTGGCAGCGGCACTACAATTAAGGGCGAGTTTTCCGCCAACGGAGTGGAGAACAACATTTCCCATAAGCGGGGAGTTATCTCTATGGCGCGGGCGACGCCCTATGACAGCGCCTCCTCCCAGTTTTTTATTATGCACAAGGACGGCACTCACCTTGACG
>SFWF01000170.1 GCA_004560045.1 bacterium
CTGTCTAATAGGGCAGGAGCAAGCCCCTGCCCTACAAATATCATTAAAACAAGCTCTGCAAAAGCTTTTTTTCGTGCTTTTGCAGAGCTTGCTTTTTAAATGTTGTTTTTTTTACAGCGCCTTTTCATCTCATCATACCTCCGGGTTTTCCGCCCATACCGCCCTTCATACCGCCAGATGTGCCGTAAACGGTGGAAACCGAGCTTATTTCAACCGAAAAGCTTTTTTCGCCGCCCGTAACCTTTCCGTCATTGGTAAATCCGTTTTCATCGCAGTCCGAGACCGTACCTCCCAATGTCACGGTATAGCTGCCGCCTACCGTAAGACCTGCCGAGCTTACAACGATATTACTGTACTGCTTCGAGGGCATAAAGGAGGCAATAACCCTGCCTGAGGAATCGGTTACCGCAAGGCCTTCGCCCGCCTTACCGGTGCTGTCGAGGGTATACATAAACGAAGCCTGAGACGAGTCTGCCGAAAAGCCCTGCGACATACCCGAGCTGCCGCAAAGAATCGCCGTGCCGCCCGTTATTACCGCCGAGGAACCGTAGTCAAACGCGCCGTTTCCGCTGTCGGTAGGACCGCTTACAAGCAGTACGCCGCCCGACATACTGACGCTTCCGTTTGAGTCAACCCCATCTCCTGCGGCGTTTATCAAAATATATCCTCCCGTAATATTTATCTGCGCAGAGGATCAGCCGTCCCGCCCGAGACCGTAATAGCCGTACCCTCAAGTCCCTCGTAGGACTTGTTTATTTTTATATTACCGCCGTTAATTAAAAGCGCGTCGTCGGCGTGGATACCGTCGTCCCCCGACGAAATATTTATACTGCCGCCGTTAATCTCCGCGTCGCTGTTTGAATGTATCGCGTCGTCTGCCGAGTCGATTTCAAATTCGCCGCCCTCTATCGTAATAAGCGAGGAGCATTTAAGCCCCTTTGCGCTTTCGGTTTCCGTGGCGGTTTCGGTGGGAGCGCTTTGCTTGAAGCTCCGCGCTTCAAAGCCCTGTGAATGGGTCGGGGCGTTTTCCGAGCCGCCGCCTGTTTTAATGATAAAGTCGCCGTTAGTTATTTTAAGGGCGGTTTCGGCTTCAATGCCGTCGTTTACGGCGGTAATGTTAAAGCTTCCCGATTCGATATACACATATCCGCGGTTTTCGTCCTCGGTATTTGTCGATTTTATTCCGTCACCGCCCGCGTTCACGGTTACCGCCGCGTCCGAGCATTTAACGCAGTCCTTGCCCTCTATTGCCCGCCCCGCGCTTGTGACGTTAAGCGTAAGCCCGCAGATAACAAGGTCGTCCTTGGAGGCTATTCCGCATTTAAGATTGCCTGTAACATTAAGCGTGCCCTTGCCGTTAAGGGTTAAATCCGCACGGCTGAAAATCGCGGCGTCAACATTATTGTCGATGTATTCCGCCGAATACTCACCGCCGTCGGTAACACTGCTTTCGGTTCCCTCTGATACGGTAAGAAAAACTTTATCCGCCGCTTCTATATAAATCGCGGGACCGTTGGTATTGAAAATTTCCGCGTCTTTAAGCACAATTTTAATTTTAGCGGTGTCGGGGGCGGAAACGATTATCTGCGTATGCCTGCCCGTGACAACATAAGTCCCCTCGGCGGTTATTTTAATTATCTCCTCGTTTTCGTCACGCACTACGCAGTGACTCCATATATATAATTCTGCGTCCGGAGTGGATTTCCTCTATTTTTTTCGACACAGTTTGAAAAAATCATGTTTCCTTACGATAAAAATGCTATACTATAACCACCAAATGAACAAGGAGTGTGGTACCATGGTTTTATTTCTGCCCAGCTTCCTTTTTGTATTCGGGGGCAGCTTTTTAAACGTCCCGGTCCCGGTTTCTGATCGGCGGCACGCTCATTGCAACAGGGTTTTATTTTTAATCTATCATAAAGCGAGAAAGGCAGGTCAATAAGCATGAAAATAACAATCGCGAGACAGTGTGGAAGCGGTGGGCACAAAGTCGCCGACATTCTGTCCG
>SFWF01000171.1 GCA_004560045.1 bacterium
TTCTCGGCCTCCTTGTCGCCGGGGTTTAAATCGGGGTGATATTTTTTTGCCGCCTTGCGGTATGCTTTTTTGAGGTCGTCGTCCGACACCGACTTGTCAACGCCCAAAACCTCGTAATAATCTCTTTTATCCTCAGCCAAAGCAATTTCTCCTACAAATATGTTAATAGCCTACGGCGGGAGCCTTGCCCCCGCCCTACGCTTTTTTAATTACTGTTTATTGCTGTCGTCAACGTCGGTGTAGTCTGCCTCGTAAACATTCGGGTCGCCGCCCTGCTGTGCGCCGCCCGCCTGTGCGTTCGTCTCGCCCTGCGGGTTAGCCGCCTTGTAAATCTTCTCGCTTACCGCGAAAATCTCCTTTTGCAGCTCCTCCTGTTTAGCCTTGATAGCCTCGATATCCTCGCCCTTAAGCGCCTCCTTAAGCGCCTCCTTAGCCGCGTCAATCTTAGCCTTTTCATCGGCAGAAAGCTTATCGCCGAACTCGTTTACGGTCTTTTCGGTCTGATAAATCATCTGGTCGGCGTTGTTGCGAACGTCAACCGACTCGCGGCGCTTTTTATCCTCCGCGGCATACTGCTCCGCCTCCTTAACCGCCTTGTCGATGTCCTCCTTGGACATATTGGTGTTGGAGGTAATGGTGATATTGTTCTCCTTGCCCGTACCCAAATCCTTAGCCGAAACGTGAACGATACCGTTCGCGTCTATATCAAAGGTAACCTCAATCTGGGGGATTCCGCGGGGAGCGGGAGCGATACCGTCAAGGTGGAACACGCCCAAGGTCTTATTGTCCTTAGCAAACTCGCGCTCGCCCTGTAAAACGTGTACCTCAACCGAGGTCTGACCGTCCGCCGCGGTAGAGAAAATCTGGCTCTTCTTAGCGGGGATGGTGGTATTGCGGTCGATAACCTTTGTGGAAACGCCGCCCATAGTCTCGATACCGAGTGAAAGCGGAGTAACGTCCAAAAGAAGAAGTCCCTTAACGTCGCCGCCTAAAACGCCCGCCTGCAAGGACGCGCCGATAGCAACGCACTCGTCGGGGTTGATACCCTTAAAGGGCTCCTTGCCCATAAAGTTTTTAATAGCCTCCTGAACGGCGGGGATTCTTGAAGAACCGCCTACCATAAGCACCTTGTTAATGTCACCCTTGTTAAGTCCCGAATCGGAAAGCGCCTGACGAACAGGTCCCATAGTAGCGTCAACAAGGTCTGCGGTAAGCTCGTTGAACTTAGCCCTTGTAAGGGTGGTTTCAAAGTGCTTAGGACCTGTTGAATCGGCGCCTTGAAGGTGTTAACGATATAGTCCATTACGCGCTTGTCGAAGTCGTCGCCGCCGAGACGGTTGTTACCCGCGGTAGCCAAAACCTCCTGAACGCCGTCGCCCATCTCGATGATAGATACATCGAAGGTACCGCCGCCTAAGTCGTAAACCATAACTTTCTGGTCGTCTTCCTTATCGATGCTGTAGGCAAGCGCCGCGGCGGTAGGTTCGTTTATAATACGCTTAACCTCAAGACCGGCTATCTTACCCGCGTCCTTAGTTGCCTGACGCTGTGCGTCGGTAAAGTAGGCGGGGACGGTGATAACCGCCTCTGAAACGGTCTGACCGAGGTAAGCCTCGGCATCCGCCTTAAGCTTTTGAAGAATGATTGCCGAAATCTCCTGCGGGGTGTACTTTTTGCCGTCAATCTCAACCGTGTGGGCAGTACCCATTTCACGCTTAATGGAGCTTATTGTGCGGTCGGGGTTGGTGATAGCCTGACGCTTTGCAACCTGACCTACCATTCTTTCGCCCGTCTTTGAAAAAGCGACTACGGACGGAGTGGTTCTCGCGCCCTCTGCGTTAGCGATTACTACAGGCTCGCCGCCCTCCATAACAGCTACGCATGAATTTGTTGTACCTAAGTCAATTCCTATAATTTTTCCCATAATAAATTCCTCCTGAAATGTGATTTTCTTAAATTAAATTTAGTTTGCTACCTTGACCATTGCGTGACGAATTATCGTGTCGCCCGTCTTGTAGCCCTTTTGCAGAACCTCGGCGATTACGTTCTCGCCCAAAGCTTCGTCCTCGATATGCATTACCGCCTCGTGAAGATTCGGGTCAAAGGCGTCGCCCTGCTTTGCGATTTCCTCAATGCCCAATTTTTCGGAAAGTCCCTCAAACTGCTTTATTATAAGCTCGATACCCTTAATGTAATCGGGGCTTTCCCTGTCCGCCTGCGCGGCGCGGTCAATGTTGTCA
>SFWF01000172.1 GCA_004560045.1 bacterium
CAAACGGTATAGGCTATAAGGCGGAAACGGTAGGGGTTAACGACTCCGACTGGAACGAGAACTGGAAAAAGTACTTCCATGCGACCGAAATCGGCGAAAGGTTAGCCGTTGTACCGAGCTGGGAAAAATACGAAAATAAGGATAACCGCACGATTTTGCATATCGACCCGGGCGCGGCTTTCGGTACGGGAACCCACGCAACCACCTCGCTTTGTCTTGATATGCTTCAAAATTACGTTGACTTTAACACCAAAATGCTCGATATTGGCTGCGGCAGCGGAATTTTAGCGGTTGCCTCGGTGCTGTTGGGGGCTGAAAAGGCGATAGGCGTGGATATTGACGCCCAGTCGGTAAAAACCGCTAAGGAAAATGCCGAGATTAACGGAGTTGCCGATAAAACCGAGTTTATCGTCGGCGACCTTGCCGAAAAGGTGACGGGCAAATACTCCCTTGTCTGCGCGAATATTGTGGCGGACGTGGTTATAAGACTGCTCGAAAGCGTTAAGAATTATATGGAAGAGGACGGCGTACTGATAGCTTCGGGCATAATCGATTTAAGGGAAAACGACCTGCTTGCCGCCGCCGAAAGGTATGGCTTTACCGTTACCGAAAAGCGGTATAAAGACAACTGGTGCGCCTTTGCGCTGAAACAGGAGGAGAACAATGCTTGAATTTGAGCAGTTAAAGCTTCGTCTTGAGGGGAACGAGGCAGAGCTTCGCGACCTAAAGGACGCGATAGGCTACGAAAGACTTAAAAAGGAAATCGACGAATTAGAGCTTAAGGCCGCCGCCCCCGGCTTTTGGGACGATGCCGAAAATTCGCAGAAGATTCTGCAAAAAACGGGCAAGCTTAAAAATACCGTGGAGACCTATGAAAGGCTCTGCTCGACCTATGACGATTTGTCAGTACTAATCGAAATGGGGGACGAGGAGGGGGATTTGTCCCTTGTGGAGGAAATAACCGGCTCACTTGACGAGTTTGAAAGCGGGCTTGCCTCCCAAAGACTCGGCACTCTCCTTACCGGCGAATATGACAACAACAACGCTATTCTAACCTTTCACGCGGGGGCGGGCGGAACCGAGGCTATGGACTGGGTTTCAATGCTTGTAAGAATGTATACCCGCTGGAGCGAGAGGCACGGCTTTAAGGTGCAGCTGCTCGACTTTCTTGACGGGGACGGGTTCACCGTCTTGTAAGGGTATCGCCCTTTGACGCGTCGGGAAGAAGACACACCTCCTTTGCTTCATTAGAGGTTATGCCCGAAATTAGCGACGATAACGACATTGAAATCCGCGAGGAGGACATTAAAATGGACGTTTTTCGCTCCTCGGGCGCGGGCGGTCAGCACATTAACAAGACCTCGTCGGCGGTACGTCTTACCCATATTCCGACGGGGATTGTGGTCGCCTGTCAGAACGAGCGGAGCCAGTTCCAGAACCGCGAGCAGGCTATGAAGATGTTAAAATCAAAGCTTCTTGAAATAAAGGAGCGGGAGCATCTCGAAAAAATCGAGGACATAAAGGGCGTTCAAAAGGAAATCGCCTGGGGCTCGCAGATACGATCATACGTCTTTATGCCCTACACTATGGCAAAGGACCACCGCACGGGCTTTGAATCGGGCAATATAAACGCGGTTATGGACGGCGATTTGGACGGCTTTATCAACGCCTATTTAAAGGCGTCGTCTAAAGGCGAATTACAGAATGTTTAGGAGCAAAAAAATGAAAAGAATTATATCCTTAATACTTGCCGTATTTACATTGTCAATGCTTGCGGGCTGTGGAAAAAACGACGCGAGAATACTTTACAACGATAAGCTTTCAAAGTATATTGAACTCGGCGATTATAAAAATATCCCCGTCGATACAAAGTCGGATACCTTTAAGGAGTTTTACGACGAAGTGATTTCCTCGGATATTCATAGCAACGATTTGTATGTCCGTAAGACCGAGGGTGAGGTAGCAGACGGCGACACCGTAAATATCGACTACGAGGGCAAAAAGGACGGCGTGGCGTTTGACGGCGGCACGGCTAAGGGCTATGATTTGAAAATAGGCTCCGGATCCTTTATTGAGGGCTTTGAAAGCGGACTTATCGGCAAAAAAATCGGCGATACTGTAGACCTTAATCTCACCTTCCCCGAGGATTACCAGAGCAC
>SFWF01000008.1 GCA_004560045.1 bacterium
CGGCTCTGCGATATAGTCGACACCGTCGCAAACCACGCGGTGCAATCCTTCGGTAAAATATAAAATCTCAATTACCGAATGGGTATGAAGCATAAAGCAGGGACGATTTTCGGTCAGGACGTTACTGAAAAAATTGGTGCCGGCCCCTTCTCTAAACTCTACGAAGGGCTTTCTCATAAAATTGCTCCAATCGCAAAAAATCTAAATTTTTTAACAACTATATTATACCATAGTCCTTTAAGAAATGCTACAATTATTTTGAAGCTGGAGAAGTATTCGTTGCTTCTTCACCAAAAAACGCATTCGAAAGGAAGTAAGCGTTATGATGTTTAATACGAAAACTAAAAAGCTTTTAGCGGTCCTTACGGCTATGCTTATCGTAGTTTCGGGAATGCTTATCCCTGCCGCTATGGCCGACGCAATCGAGGTCTGGGACGGAAGCGTCGCTACCGCCTTTGCTTCGGGAAGCGGCTCCAAGACCGACCCGTTCATTATTTCGAACGGAGCCGAGCTTGCCTATGCCGTAAACAGCTCTGCGGCAGATAAATACTATAAGCTTTCAAACGATATTTATCTGAATGCCCCCGATAAGGTAAACTGGGCAACGGGTGAGTATTCGGGCGAGGCTCCCAACTCCTGGTATAAAAACGTCTCGGTTCAGGGTAACTTTAACGGAGACGGTCATACCGTTTACGGTCTTTACTATAACGGAAACAACGGAAGTCTCGGCGACACAAGCTGGAACGATTTTACCGCCGCGGTTGCTCTCTTCCCCGAAATCGCGGCAGGCACCGGCCTTAAGGTACAAAAACTCGGAATCGACAAGGCCTATCTGAGCGGTAAGCAGGGAGTAGGTGCCCTCGTTGGTTCAAAATCCGCAAATACCGCTGATTTTGCTACCTTGGACGTGAGCGAGTGCTACGTCGGAAAAGACGTGACCCTCATCGGCTACGATACCGGCGCATTTCTTGCCATAAACCGCGGTATGACCACGACCCTTACCGACTGCTATTCTTTGGCGACGCAGACCGCTGCTTCCTGCTCGGGTCTTGCCACCGACCTTTGGGTCGGTTCCATTACTATGACCCGTTGCTATAACGGAACAGGCTCTCTCGACACCAAAAACACCGCCACCTGCAAAAACAGCTACGCCACCGAGCCGGGCGGAATTGGTGCAATCGTTATGGCCGCAAAGGAAATGCAGGGACTCGCCGCGGCAGAAAATATGAAGGAGCTCGACTCCAAATACGTTACCACTCTGTCATATCCTGCCCTCAGGCTCTTTGTGAACAGTCTCGATCCCACCGTCAATAAGGTCATATCCACCGAGGCCTTATCAAGTGCAGCCAACCGCGAGCTGGCAAGAAAAGCGGTAGGCGAGGGTATCGTGCTTCTTAAAAATAAAAATTACACCCTTCCTCTTGATAAGGACAATACCGTTGCCTTCTTCGGCAAGGGTCAGAACGCTTCCTACTTCGGCTTTGGTGGAGGCGGCTCGGGCTCCGTTTATATTAACTACACCGCGCCGGGCCCTGCCGAGGTCTTTGCCGAAATGGCAGAGGAAGGCAAGATAGGGATTTATAAGCCCCTTTACGACGCCTATATGGCTGACTCCTCCTACGTTCCCGATGCCGCGATGTACGAGGCGGCCGCAAAAGAAGCCGACACCGCCGTCGTGGTAATCACCCGTAAAAACGGTGAGGGCAACGATATGTCGGCGGGCGAATGGGGACTTACCGACGGCGAAAAAGCCCTTCTCACCAATTCAACGAAGTATTTCGAAAACGTTATCGTCATCATAAACTCGGGTTCCTCCTTCTGTACCGATTGGTCCCTTGAAGGTAACTCCCTGGGCGTTGACGTTGACGCTCTCCTTGTCTGTCACGCTCCCGGTGAAATGGGCGGCTATGGCATTTACGACGTGCTTACGGGTGCGGTAAACCCCTCGGGCAAGCTTACCGATACCTATGCCGCCTCAATAAACGACTATCCCTCAACCAAGAGCTTCTATGAAAGCGACGTATACGTAAACTATACCGAAGATATCTACGTAGGCTACCGCTATTTCGAGACCTTCGCTCCCGAAAAGGTTGTTTACGAGTTTGGTTTCGGTCTTTCCTACACAACCTTCGATATTAAGACCGATTCGGTAACCAACGACGGCAAAAACATCACCGTTAAGGCTACTGTCAAAAACACAGGCGATGTGGCAGGCAAAGAGGTCGTTCAGGTCTACTTCTCTGCTCCTCAGAAGGGTGAAGGAGGGGCCGTGCTCTCAAAAGCCGCCATCGAGCTTGCAGGCTTTGCTAAAACTAAGCTTCTTGCCCCCGGTGAATCCGAGCAGGTCACCATCACTTACGCTATAGCCGATATGTCTTCTTTTGATGACGTAGGCTATACCGCATATAAGTCCGCCTACGTTTTAGAGGCAGGAACCTACGACATTTTCGTTGGTAATTCCGTAAAGAAAAACTCTAAGCAGGGCGAATACGTAGTTGATACCATCACCGTCACCGAGCAGCTTAAAAAATACGGCGATGTAACCTTAGAGGAGCGTCTCGAGGCAGACGGAAGCTACACCGACCCCTCCATCCCCGTTTTAAAGGACGGCCAGACCTTCGTTAAATCCGAAGCCGTTACCATTATCGAGGCCGAAAACGTCAGCCGTAAGGCCACGGGAATCCGCACCGACGAAAACTTCGGCTCCAACGGCTATATTTCCGACGGCACGAACTGGTATTCTATCCCCTCGGGTGTCGTTCTCGGAAGTATGCACAGTGCTCCCGGAGGCTATTTCTACTACGACCTTGTGGTAGGAAAGGCAGGAACCTATAAATTCGGCTTCGTAACCTCCGACGGAAACCCAAACTATGCCGCTTCGGGTAAAACCTATAAGGATCTTCTCACTTTAGAGTATTCTACCAACGGTACGACCTGGACTTCGGTACGAAATTTCTCGGTTGACTCGATAAACACCAGAAACAATAAGGATTATGCAGGTAAGTACTGGTTTAACTTTGTTTATACCGAGGCCGATATCGATGGTAATCTCTATCTTGCAAACCTTCCCAAGGGCGAGGTAACCATCCGTTTTAGGATCGACCCGGCCCTTACAGGTGCATCAGGAAACAACGGTAACGCAAACACCAACATCGATAAATTCTTCATCATCCCAGAGGGTAACGACTTCGGTCTTACCGAGGTCTTCGAGCATTACGGACTTAAGCTCAAGCCCGTTCTTTCGGAAAACAAGACCCTGTGGATAGAGGCCGAGGAATATATCCAAGGTTCCAACTCACTTAAGAAGGAAACTTTCACGGGTCAGGCCTTCTTTAATACGGGAACAAAGTATACCGCTGTTTCGGGTACCAGCATCGGCACCTTCCATAATCAGACAAACGGCGTTCTCTACTACGATATCATCGTAGAAAAAGCAGGAACCTATAATATCGGCTTTATTCATGCGGACGGAAATCAGGCCTCATATACGGCAGGAAAGTTCGGCGATAATCTTTTTGCAATCGACTATTCTGCCGACGGCGGCGCAACCTACGTTTCTACTAACACCCCTGCCTTCGACTCGGTCAACACCTATGGCGCAATTTCTCAGACTAATAAGATATGGTTCAACTTCATCTACACAACCGCTGATACAAACAATAACCTCTATCAGATAACCCTTCCCAAGGGCTCGGTACGTCTCCGCTTTAAGATAGCCAACAGCATAAACGGCGCAGACATGGGCAGTATCACCAACTGTAACCTCGATAAGTTCAGCCTTTCTCCCGCTGCTTCTCCCTGCACCTTGGAGGATGCCTGCGAGATGTATGGAATCGCATATGCCGCAGTTATCAATTCTACCTCTGCAACGTGGTTCGAGGGCGAAAGCTTCGATAAAACCGCCGCCCAAGTTACAATCGAACGCTTTACCGCAAATTCAGGCTCTCTCCACGACGGAACGGTATATGCCGCCCTTCCTGCAGGCGCAGTTGTGGGCTTCTTCGATAAGAACACCACGGGATACGCTGAATATAACCTGACTGCTGAAAAAGCAGGAACCTATAACATCGGCTTCACTCTCGGTACAGGAAACGACAAAGCAAAAAATAACGGCGGAAAGGCTCCCGACACCATGGACGTTCTCATTTCCTCCGACGGCGGCGCTACCTGGGTCAAGCAGTTTGCTCTTGACGTTAAGTACACCGGTAAGGATGTTACGGGAACCCCGGCACAGTGGTGGAACTTCTACTACTCTAACGCTGATTTTGACGGAAACGCTTATCAGCTTAAGCTCCCGGCAGGCTCCTTTAAGATGAGAATAGCCTGCAACGCGAATTCTCCCGTTTACGGCGGCGCAAACATCGATAAGTTCGTCATCTACCCCGCCACTATGAGCTACACCGAGCAGAACGCCGTTGCCTACTACTTTAACACCGACGACAACACCGAGGAATCCCCCGAGAATCCCGAGCTTCCCGATCCTATCGACGTCGATTTCACAACCGATCACTATGTTGGGTTAACCTATGCCGACGTCCTCGCAGGCACCGCAACCTGGGATGAGCTTATCGCTCAGATGTCGCTTAACGAAATGATCGACCTTACCTACGGTAAATTCGGTCAGTGGACATACGGCTATACCGGCTATATCGGCTTTACCACCGATGAGCTTGCCGAAAAATACGGCATCTATGCAGGAGATACCGCTGACGGACCTCAGGGACTTCGTATGGAGTATAAAAACACCACCTTCTGGCCCAATGCCGTGCTTCAGGCCGCAACCTGGAATGTCGACCTCGTTTACGAGATAGGCAAGGCGGTAGCCGACGAATGTCTTAGGAATAATATCGATATGTGGCTTGCCCCCGGTATGAACATTCACAGAAGCCCCTTAGGCGGCCGAAACTTTGAATACTATTCCGAGGATCCCTTCGTTACGGGTATCATCGCTTCCGCTATCGTTAACGGACTTGAATCCAAGGGCGTTGCCGCTACGGTCAAGCACTTTGCCGTAAACAACAAGGAGACCAACCGTAAATACTCCGACAGCCGCGTTTCCGAAAAGGCCCTCCGCGAGATCTATCTCGAGGGCTTCAGAATCGTCATCGAAAAGGCCGACCCCATCTGTGTTATGAGCTCCTATAACCTTGTAAACGGCGAATGGACCTCTACAAGCGAAGAGCTTCTTAAGGGCATTATGCGTGACGAGTGGGGCTATACGGGACTTATTATGTCCGACTGGGAAACCACTCCGACCATCGTTCCCGAGCTGAACGCAGGAAATAACTCTAAAATGCTGGGTGATTCCAACGATGCCGACGAGATAAGAATCGCTATGACCTACGGCCAGGTGACCCGCGAGACCTTAGAGGAGAACACCTTCTACATTCTCTCTAACCTCGCAAAAATGCCCGATAACGCAATTAACCCGAATAAGAGCACCAAACTCGACCTCGCAGGCGTTTCTACCGTACGCACAACCGAATACGCCAAGAAGAGTCAGCGTGCAAGAATCGTTATAAATAACAATATCTTCGACGTTCCCGGAACTACGGGCTATTTCTACGAGTATAACCTTGATGCGGCGACTGCAGGTAAATACGCTATCGAGCTTGAATACACTGCGCTTTCCAAGATGGATAACGCCTTCGAGCTTTACGTAAACGGTCAGCTCGTGGATACTGCAAACGACCTTGCCGCAACCAACTCGGCGTATACTGCCGCTAAAACCGCCGTCTGCACGGTAGACCTCTCCGAGGGTGCTTCTACTATCAGAATAAAGCATATCGGCTCAAACGGTAACGTTAACTATCGCGCCCTTTCCTTCGACGCAGTAGTCGAGGGCGACGCAGACAATAACGGTACAGTCGATATCTGCGACCTTGTTTATATCGAAAACGTTATAAACGGCAAAGCCCCCGAAACCGCAGATTGCGACCTTAAAAACGACGGAATTATCAACTATCTCGATACCGCATCCTTAAGACTGCTTCTCATAGCATAATATGTCTATTCTTTCAACCAAAAGCACCGCTTCTTTCGAAGCGGTGCTTTTGGTATTGTAATATTATTATTTTACCGATGCGGTATAAACCGTCTTGGAATAGAACTTTTCTCCCGCCTTTAGTACGGCAGAGGGGAAATAACGGTAGCGAGGGGCGTTGGGGAAGCCCTGAGTCTCTAAACAAACGGCGGCAAATTTTCCGTGAGGAGTGCCCTTTTTGCCCTTTGTGTCGAGGAAGGTGCCGGTGTAGATCTGAATACCGGGAAGGTCGGTCTTACACTCTATTTCAATTCCGTTATCGGGGTTATAAAGTGTTGCGGCATGTGAAAGCTCACGCTGACAGCTCCAGAGTATCATATTATTGTCTATACCGCCTGCGGTGGGAGCAAGGCGCACGTCGTAGGAACCCAAAACGTCACCCAAAAGCTTGGGGGAACGGAAGTCGAAGGGACCGCCGTCAACGGGGTTTACGAATCCTGTAGGCAAAGCATCCTCATCAACCTCGCAGTATCCGTCTGCGTCAATCTGAAGGGTGTGATTAAGTACGGTGGTACCCGACGTACTGCCGTTTAAATTAAAGTAGGAATGATTGGTAAAGCCGCATACCGTATCCTTGTCGCTTTCGGCAAAATATTCGATCTCAACCGAGGTATCTTTCAGGGTGTATTTAACGGTGAATTTCATATTTCCGGGGAAGCCTTCTTCGCCGTCGGGTGAGAGGATTGAGCAGGCAATGCTGTCGTCGCCCAGCGTGATATCGTACATCTTAAAGGAAAATCCGTTAAAGCCGCCGTGGAGGCAATGCTTTCCGTTATTATTTATGGGAAGCTGATAGTCCACGCCGTTTAAGGTGAATTTTCCGCCTTCGATACGGTTAGCAAAGCGACCGACGGTTGCACCGAAATAGGTTCCTCTGTCGTTATCGTAGCCTTGAGCGTCGTCGTAGCCTAAAACTACGTCAACGAACTCTCCGTCGCGGTTTTTTGTTTCAAAGCTTACGAGATTTGCTCCGAAATTCATAACCGAAATACGGGCTTTTCCGTTATCTAAGGTGTAAAGTGTAACCTCGTTTCCTGCGTTGTTTTTACCAAAAGCTCTTGATGTGATCATAATAAGTCTCCTTATAGAGTAATAATACATACATTGTTTGTTCTTGCCGCGTCAGCAATGGCGGTATGACAGGTGAAAAGGATAAGCTGACGCTCTTTAGCATAGTCGGATAAGAACTCGACTGTCTGTGTCATTCGATTATCGTCGTATTGCGCAAGAGGATCGTCCATAAGAAGGGGAAGGACCCCCGTCTGCTCGGTCATAAGCTCGGCAAGAGCAAGTCGAAGTGCTAAATATAGCTGATCCTCGGTACCTGCCGATAAATACTGCGAGTCCTTAAGTCCGAACACTTCGGCCGCCGTAACTCCAAGCTCGAAATTTTTGCTTACGTTTACCGAAGAGTATCTCTGCTCGGTGATGTGTGCGAAAATTTCGGTAGTTCGGGTCTCTAAAGCGCCCGAATAGTTCTTTCTGAGCTCACGGAAGGCCTCTTCGAGAACCTCCTGAGCAAGCTCCACCTTAGCGCCGAAAGCGTTATAGCCGTCGATTTTTTTGGTTAGCTCCTCCTCCTTAAGTCTGAGCAGAGCAACCGAGGGAATTCCTTCGGCCATCGCCTTAAGCTGTGCTTTAAGAGAGGATATTTCCGAACGTATCCTTCCGTTTTGATCCGATTGCGTCTTGAAGCGTTCCTTAACCGAATCGAGCTCGTCCTCGCTAATGCCTTCGGGCAGGCCTTCGGCGGCTATAGCCTCAAGCCTCGATCTTGCCTGCTCTGTAGAGGCTATTCCTGCGTGATCGGCGAGCAGCTCTGCTTTTTGGGTAGCGGCATCAAGCTCGTTTAAGGCTTCTTCCGTTTTTGTAATAAGTGCGGCGACCTCAGAGGTGTCGTTTACCTCAGAAAGTAAAGAAAGGTGAGCTAAAAGGGCGGTCTCGGCCTCCTGAACGGCGGAGGTAAGAGCCTTTGCTTCCTCGTTTAACCCTTCGGCCTGCCTTGTCTTTTCTTCGGCTATAGCCTTATCGGCAAGAGCCTTTACCTGAATGTCGCGGGTCTTTTGCTCGATGTCGGCGAGCTTGTCGGCGACCGAAGCCTTTTCTTCGATAAGGGAGGAAAGGGAAAGAGAAAGGTCGCTGAGTTCCTCCTTCAGGGCAGAATCGTCGGGCGCAACCTTCTTTTTAATAATAAGTCCAAGAGCCGCCGTGATAAGTCCTGCCGCTAAAACCGCGGCTCCTGCGATAGGTCCCGCTACCGCGAATAAAACTCCGCCTGCAATAATGATCAAAAGACCGATTATAAAGAAGACGGGATTATTCTTCTGAGCGGGCTTCAGCTCCTCAAGCCTCGTGTTTACGGCGGTGATCTTTTTACGGGTGGTCTCGATATCCGAATCGATCCCGTTTTGAATATGGGTAAGTTGTGCCTTGTCCTCGGCAAAAGAATTTTCCGAGACTTCCTTTACCGAAAGCGCCTCTATTTCGGTCTTAAGAGCCTTAAGGGCTTCCTCTTTTTCCGAAAGCTCTTCCTTTATATCGCCAAGCTCCTCCAAAAGCTTTTTGGAACGCTCTAAAAAGCCTTTATCCGCGATACTTCCGTCGCTGAGCTTAAGCTTTTCTTCGGTTTTGTTTTTAGCCTCGATAGCTTCAAGATATTTTTCGGTAAGAGCCTTTTTCTTTATTTTGTCTGCGCTTTTAAGAAGGTCGAATAGCTTCGCCGATTCGGCCGAGCTGTCGCTAAGTAACGCTTCCTTTTCGGCGATGGCTCCTCTTAGCTCGTCGAGCTTTATTTCGTTTTCCTCGGCCAACCTGATATCGGTTTTAACGGCTTCCTTTTCGACTACCGCCTTGTCGCAGAGTCCCTTCTTACCGCCTCTCGAAAACAGAGCCTCCTTGGCCTTTTGAAGCCTTGTGCTTATTTTCTCAAAAGATATTTCGTCGTTTCCGGTGGTTGCGGCATTAGAAAGACGAGAGTTGATCTCTCCGTTGGCGGCCTCGTTTTTTGAAGAAGGAATAGTTTCGGATAAAAATACGCTTCGCTCAAAAGCGGCGTCGGTAAGTCCGAAAAATTTCGCGCCGATATCGTCGCTTCCCGAAAGGGGCACAGGAATTCCCGTATCAAGGTCGATAAGGGTTATTTTATCGGTAGAGTTCGACCGTTTAAACTCCCGTTCAAGTCGGTATTTCTTACCGCCATGCTCGAATACGATGCTTCCCGCCATAAACTCCGAGTCCCAGGGGCGATACTTAATTCGGGGATTTTTATCTATATCCGAGGTCTTTCCCGTGTTTCCGTAAAACATCATACGGATAAAGGCCATAATGGTAGATTTTCCGTTTTCGTTTTCGCCGAATACTACCGTCATATTATCGGGAAGGTCGAGGTGATAGTTTTTAAACTTGCCGAAGGAGGCTATATCAAGAGATAATATCTTCATCGTATGCTACCTCCGTTTCAAATGCATCGAGACCTAAATACATAGCCTCAAATATTTCCTGTTTTTTATCCTCTTCTGCAGCTTCGGCCTTTTCGAGCATCTTTCTTACGAAAACTCCCTTTAAAGAAACCTCTTTGGCGAGAATTTCGGGATCTATCCTGCGGTGCATTTTATTTCTGAGCTTTACGAAATAAAGCTTGTCTCTGAGCAGTACCGAAAGCATAACGGTATCTATTGCGCCGATATCCTCGGGATATCCGATAAGAATAAGCTTATAAAGATTGTTTGCATATTTTTCGCCGTAATCGGCCTCAAGGGTGCTGAGAATACTGCTCAGCGCCGAATCGGTACCGTCGGCAAAGGACAGATCGATCTTTTTAACGATATGAAGCCTGGCCGAGCAGGGTACAAACTTAAGGTCGGCGTTTCCCTTTGAGATTTCTCCCATATAAACGCCCTTGACTCCTGTTTCGTCAAAGCCCTGACCCTCGGGGCAGCCGGGGTAGGAGGTAAAGGTTTTTCCAACCTTTTCTACCGCGGTTCGTTTATGTATATGACCGAGGGCAAAGTAATCAGCTCCGCTACTCATAACGTTTTCGGCGGTTATGGGGTTATAAATACTTCCCGAAGCCGCAAAATCGCAGTGCATAAGCATAATGTTAAGGTATTCGTCGTCGGGCATAGGCTCGATTGCCTCATACTGCATTTCGGAATGAGAAAAGGAACGGCCCGTGACCCTGAGCTTCATATCTTCGAACACGACCGTCTCGTAGTCGGCGCCGAAAACCGTAAGATTTTCGGGAAGCCTTTCGTTTAAAAAGGGAGACGACGCGTCAAGAGGATCGTGGTTTCCCGCAACGTATAAGAATTTGGTTTCCGAAGCGTTCTCAATAGCCTCCTTTACGGGAGCGAAAAAGGCCTTTGCGGCGACGTTACTGTCGAAAAGGTCGCCCGCGATAAGGCATACGTCGACCTTCTCGTTTTTACAGATTTCGGTTATTCTTTTAAAAACTGCCAGAACCTCATATCGGCGAGCTTCGCGGTTTACGTCCAAATAGGAAAGCTCCGCTCCGATATGAAGATCGGCGGTATGAAGTATTTTCAAACTTACCACCCCTTGTATTCAATAATAACATTTTAAGCAGAGATTATCAAGAAGATATTGCGTAAAAAGGAATGTTGTTGTATAATAATATGAAATGAATACGAAAGGAGCACGAAAATATGGACGTAAGGGTAGGAGATACCTTGATTATGAAGAAGAAGCATCCCTGCGGGTCCGATAGCTTTAAGGTGCTTCGAATAGGAATGGATTTTAAGATCCGCTGTATGGGCTGTGAAAGGGAAGTAATGGTTCCTCGCTCAAAGTGTGAAAAGAATATTAAAAAAATCGAAAGAATCGGAGAATAATTATGTTTGATAAGCTTAAAGCCGTAGAAATGCGTTTTGAAGAGATCGGTCAGCTCCTTTCCGACCCTGCCATTATCGCCGATAATGAGCAGTTCAGAAAATTGATGAAGGAGCATGCCGAGCTTACCCCAATAGTCGAAAAATTCCGCGAGTATTCGGCCGCTAAGGCCGCCGAAGCCGAGGCTAAGGAGCTCCTTGACGCAGGCGGACTCGATAAGGATTTTAAAGACCTCGTTGAGGAGGAATACTTAGAGGCCAAGGCCAATATCGAAAAGTTTTCCGAAGAGCTTAAGATTCTCCTTCTGCCCAAGGACCCTAACGACGACCGAAACGTTATCGTCGAGATCCGCGGAGGCGCAGGCGGAGAGGAAGCCGCCCTTTTTGCAGGGGTGCTTATGCGTATGTATACCATGTATGCCGAATCCAAGCACTTTAAGGTCGAGGTCATAAACGCAAACGAGACCGAGCTTGGCGGCTATAAGGAAGTAAGCTTTATGATAGAGGGCGAGGGAGCCTATTCCCGCTTTAAGTACGAAAGCGGAGTTCACCGTGTTCAGCGTGTTCCCGAAACCGAAACCTCGGGCCGAATTCATACCTCTACAGTAACCGTTGCGGTGCTTCCCGAAGCCGAGGACGTTGAGGTCGATATAAACCCTGCCGATCTTCAGATCGATACCTTCCGCTCCTCGGGCGCAGGCGGTCAGCACATCAACAAAACCGAATCCGCCATCCGTATAACCCATATTCCTACGGGTCTTGTCGTCGAATGTCAGGACGAACGAAGTCAGTTTAAAAACAAGGATAAGGCAATGAAGGTCCTTCGTTCCCGCCTTTACGAAATGGAGCAGGAGAAGCAGAACGAGGCCATTGCCTCCGACCGTAAGGCTCAGGTCGGAACGGGCGACCGAAGCGAAAGAATCCGAACCTACAACTATCCGCAGGGCCGCGTTACCGATCATAGAATCGGCCTTACCCTCTATAAGCTGGATCAGATCGTAAACGGCGATATGGAAGAGGTCGTAGATGCCCTCATAACCTACTACAGAACTGAAATGCTCAAGGCCGAAGCCGAGCAGTAAGGAAAAACTATGATAACCGCAAGACTAACCGACGATAACAAAGGAATAGCCGCCGCCGCAGATATTTTAAAAGCTGACGGCGTTGTTGCCATACCTACCGAAACGGTCTACGGTCTTGCCGCCTCAGCCTTTTCGGATAAGGCTATCGAAAAGGTATTTATCGCAAAGGGCCGTCCGCAGGATAATCCCCTTATCGTTCATATAAGCGATATCGGTATGATAAGCTCAGCGGTGTCCGAATTCAGTCCCATCGCGAAAACCTTGGCCGATGCCTTCTGGCCGGGACCCCTTACCCTCGTTCTTAAAAAGAGCGAAAGAATAGCCGAAAGCGTTTCCCGAGGGCTCGATACGGTAGCCGTCCGTATGCCTTCTCATAAGGTCGCAAGAGAGGTCATAAAAGCGGCGGGAATACCCCTTGCCGCTCCCTCTGCCAATATTTCGGGTTCCCCGAGTCCTACCACCGCCGACCACGTCATAGCCGACCTTGACGGCAGGATCGATGCCGTAATTATGTCGGGAAGCAGTGAGGTCGGTGTAGAATCTACCGTAGTATCCTTAGTTACCGACCCGCCCCGTCTGCTCAGACCGGGAAGGGTCACCGCCGAGGAGCTTATGGAATATATTCCGAATCTCGTTATCGATAAGGCCGTCCTTTCCGAGCCCGAAAAGGGGGAAAAGGTTGCTTCTCCGGGAATGAAATATAAGCACTATTCTCCCAAAACCGAGGTCTTGCTTATAAGCGGTAGCGAAGAGGCCTTTGCCGATTTTGTGAATAAACAGGAAAACTGTCTTGCCATCTGCTTTACCGAGGACGAAAAAAGCCTTACCTGCGACTATTTAAGCTACGGCGCCAAAACCGACGGTGAAGCGCAGGCTAAAAGCATTTTTTCCCTCCTTCGTAAGGCCGATACCTTAGGTAAGGATAAAATTTATATTCATGCGCCCGAAAAAACGGGAGTTTCCCTCGCGGTATATAACCGCCTCATACGTGCGGCGGCATTCAGGGTGATAGAGCTATGAAATACGTTTTAGGACTGACGGGACCTACGGGTGCGGGTAAGACCGATGCCTGCGGTGTGGCCGAAGAGCTTGGCTTTTACGTTATAAACTGCGACCTTGTCGCAAGAAAAGCCGCCGATGAAGCCGCCTGTCTCGATGCTTTAAGCGAAGCCTTCGGAAGGGATATTTTAAATTCCGATAATACCTTAAACCGAGCCGCTCTCGCCAAAAAAGCCTTTTCGTCAAGGGATAATACCAACCTGCTTAACAAAACCATATTTCCCTTTATTCTAAAGCTTTTAAAGGAGGAAATAAAGGGTAGCGAGAGCGAAAAAATACTTCTTGACGCTCCGACCCTGTACGAAGCGGGGGCAGATAAGCTTTGCGACGACGTCTGTGCTGTACTGAGTGATAAGGCCGTCCGTAAAAAGCGCATAATGCTTCGCGACTCGATAAGCGATCAAGCGGCCGAGCTTCGTATGTCGGCGGGAAAACCCGACGAATATTATAAGGAAAAAACTCAAAACATAATATATAACGATAAGGATAAAGAAGCCTTTAAAACCGAATTTAAAAACCTTTTACTTAAACTTATGGGAGGAAAATAATATGAGTGAAAAAACCAAAGCCGAGCTTTTAAAGGAAAAGCTTTTTATCGACCGCAAAAACGGCCTCAGATCGGCAAGCGACGAGAAATGGGAAAAGATAACCGCCTTTTGTGAAGGATATAAAAACTTTTTAGCCAAGGGAAAAACCGAGCGCGAGGCCGCAAAGGAAGCTATAAAAATTGCCGAGGCCGCAGGCTTTGCCCCTTACGTTCAGGGCAAAAAGTACGAGGCAGGCGAAAAATACTACGTAAACAACCGCGGAAAAACGGTGGCCTTCGTCGTTGTAGGCAAAAACACCGTAGACAGTGGTACTATGATAACCGCCGCTCATATCGACTCTCCCCGAATCGATCTTAAGCCCAACCCCCTCTACGAGGATACCGAAATGGCCCTCTTTAAGACCCACTACTACGGCGGAATAAAGAAGTATCAGTGGACCGCTATGCCCTTAGCCCTTCACGGCGTATTTGCCAAAAAGGATGGTACCGTTACCGAGGTGTGTATCGGCGAAGACGAAAACGATCCCTGCTTCGTAATAACCGACCTTCTGCCCCACCTCGCACAGGAGCAGTATAAGCGTACCTTAAACGAGGGAATAAAGGGGGAAGAGCTAAATATTCTTATCGGCTCCCGTCCCTTTAAGGACGATAAGGCAAGCGAGCTTGTAAAGCTTAATATTATGGCTATACTAAACGAGAAATACGGCGTCACCGAGGAAGACTTCCTTTCGGCCGAGCTTGAATGCGTCCCCGCCGCAAAGCCCTGCGACATCGGCTTCGACCGTTCTCTTATCGGCTCCTACGGTCACGACGACCGCGTCTGTGCCTATCCCGCGCTTATCGCAATTACCGAGGTCGAAAACCCCGAAAAGACCGCTATTGCCATCCTTACCGATAAGGAAGAGATCGGCTCCGACGGAAATACCGGCCTTAATTCCGACTTTTTACGCTACGTCGTCCGCGATATAGCCGAGGCTCAGGGAGTCGACTATACCGTAGCGCTTCGAAATTCAAAATGCCTTTCGGCCGACGTTAACGCAGGCCTCGATCCAACCTTTAAGGACGTAATGGAAGCAAAGAACGCCGCAAGACTTAACTACGGCGCAGTTATAACCAAGTATACGGGAGCCCGCGGTAAGAGCGGCACCTCCGATGCTTCGGCCGAGTACGTAGCATACGTTCGTAATATGCTCGACGAGGCAGGTATCATCTGGCAGACGGGTGAGCTCGGTAAGGTCGACCTTGGCGGCGGCGGTACCGTTGCAATGTATATCGCAAATATGGGCGTCGACGTTGTGGACCTTGGCGTCCCCGTTCTTTCGATGCACGCCCCCTTTGAGGTAGTTTCCAAGCTTGACGTTTACGAGACCTACCGCACAATGTACGAATTCTGCAAGTAATATAGAAAATTTAAAAGCAGTATGCTCGAGCATACTGCTTTTGATTTTTAATACTCTTTTAAACCCTTAATATACTTAAAGGTCTCCTTTTCGCCCTTGTCGCGGAGCATCGTAAGGCATTTTTCCAAGAGGTCGGCCGTCTCCTTGTGCATATAGCTTCGGGCGTTACCTCTAAGAAAATACTGAAGAGGATAGTCGTCGGTATAATCCTCTTTTCGGTATATCTTGCTTGCCGCAACGCGGTCGCAAAACATTTCCTTAAAATACTTTATCGGCATTTTGACCGGCTCGTATTTTTTGGTCTTCGGATTAACGTCGTTCCAGTATTCAAAATGATGACGGTTTCTGCCCTTATGGTGCATCCAGGCCGCCGAATACCCGAAAAGCTCGCGTTCTCTCTCGTTAGGACTCCGCATACCCTGATAGTATTTTACTCCGGGGATAAATTCGGTGGGCGAAAACTTTGAAAGGTCGTGAAGAAGACCTCTTATTGGTATTCCTGCCTTAACGCAGTGAACGAAAACCTTGTGACGGTGCTTTACGACCGTAGCCAAATGTTTAAACGGATGTGACATAACTATCCTTTAATATCAAAAATTTCTTTAAGAGCCGAAAGCTTAGCCTCGGCTTCGGCTTTGTTTTCGCCTCTTACGCAGTAATAAACCTTACATTTAGGCTCGGTGCCCGAGGGACGGATGGCAACAAAGCTTCCGTCGGCAAGGTTATAGCGGAGCACATTGGAGGGAACGAAGCCCTCGGGGGGAGCAAGGAGGAAATCCTCGACCGAGGTAACCTTAATTCCTGCGGCCTCGGTAATGGGATCTTTTCTCATATTGTCAAGAAGCGCGTTCATACGGTCGGTGCCGTCGATGCCTCTGAAGAAGGTAGAGGACTGAGTATCGAGGTAATAACCGAATTTTTCAAAAAGCTCCTCTAAAACGTCGAAAAGATTTTTGCCCTGCTTCTTATAGTAGTCGGCTGCCTCACAGAACATAAGGGAAGCCTGAACCGCGTCCTTGTCTCGGGCAAAATCGCCTACTAAGCAGCCGTAGCTTTCTTCGTAACCGAAAACATATTCGAGATCGCCCTTCTCATTATGCTCTTTTATCTTATCGCCGATAAACTTAAAGCCGGTAAGGGTCTTTTCGACGGTTACGCCAAATGCTTCGGCGACCCTGTCTCCAAGGGTGGAGGTAACTACCGTGTTTATCATAACGGCGTTATCGGGAAGACAGTCCTGCTCGGTCATACGGGTAAGTATGTAGTGAAGAATAAGGGCGCCCGACTGATTTCCCGTCATAAGGCGATAGTCGTCCTCGCCGCAGTTTATTACCGCTCCAAGGCGGTCGCAGTCGGGATCGGTAGCTATAGCGATATCGGCATTATGCTCGCGCATTAGCTCTATTGCGGCGTCGTATGCGGCGGGAACCTCGGGGTTGGGACTCTTTGTGCCCGAAAAATCGGGGTCGGGATCACACTGTGACAGTACGGGAAGAACCGTATATCCCGCCTCGTCCAAAACGTCGCGGACGGGGACGTTACCCGTTCCGTGCTGAGGGGTATAAACGACCTTTATGTTGCGTTCTTCCTCGGGGTCGAACTGAAGAGCGATAACCTCCTCGTAGTATGTCTCGTCGATCTCTTCACCGACCGTTTCGATAAGCTCGCCTGCCTCCTCGAGGCTTAAGAACTTAACGCTTAGCTCGTCGGTAACCGAATTTACGTATCTCGTTACTTCGTCGGCAATATGAGGAACAAGCTGACAACCGTTCTCGTCATAAAGCTTATAGCCGTTATACTCGGGAGGGTTATGGGAAGCGGTGATAACGACGCCGCCGAAGCAGCCTAAATATCTTACCGAAAAGGAAAGCTCGGGGGTAGTGCGAAGGGACTCGAAAAGATAAACCTTAATGCCGTGGGCGGCAAGCACACCTGCCGTAACCTCGGCAAAAAGACGTCCGCCGTGACGGTTGTCGTGGGCGATAACAACGCCATCCTCCTTGGCTTTTTCTCCCTTTGACTCAATATATCGCGCAAAGCCCTCAGAGGCCTTTGCTACGGTGTATTTGTTTATTCGGTTGCTTCCTGCGCCTATAACGCCGCGAAGTCCCGCGGTACCGAACTCAAGATCCTTATAAAATCGGTCCTTTATTTCGGTCTCGTTACCGACGAGAGCCTTAAGCTCCTTTACGGTCTCTTCGTCTGCGCTTTCGCACCAATGAAGATATTTTTCCTTAAAATCCAACTTGGGTCACCTCAAAATAATTAAGTGATATAATTATATCAAACCCCGTCGAATTTTACAACACTAATCTTTTAAAAAATTAAAGCGTGTACGGGTACACGCTTTAATTCATTGTTTCCATAAGCTCATTAAGCCACGAGGGAGAGTGACTTCCGATTTTTTGAAGCTCTCCGTTTTTATATTTTGCTACCGTAACGAACCCGTTATCATTGTCGTAGAAGGTTGCTTCGTTGCAGTAGGGGAGTATAGCAAGCAGATCGTCAAAGCGCTTGGCAAAGCGTCTTGAAACGTCGTCGGTATCAATGTTATGACCGCCTTTTTTTACTCGGTTTTCGATACGGAGAAGGCTTTCCTCAACCGTATCAAGACCAACGTAGTAAAGACGAATATAATAGTCCTTTTCGATGGCACGCTTTACGGTACCGAGGGTCTTTTTGCCCGAAAGGGTGGTTTCCTGAGTAAAACATATTTCTTTTTCAAGACATTCGTCAATTATCGCAATTGCCTGCTTACAGCCTTCGATAATATTTCCTCCGCAGGAAGCGGTTATTTTGTCTACGTCGATAATTTTTCCGAGATTGTCGATTTCGGTTCGAAGAACACCGGTTAAACTGCTTTTGCCGCAACCGTTGACTCCGGCAACTATGGTGTAGGTTTTCAAAATTTTACTCCTTCTAAGATACTGACAAGGTTATCATATCAAACCCCGTCGGATTTTACAACACTAATCTTTTAAAATTTCCTCAACGAACCATCGGCTTTCCTCTAAAAACAGAAACCTTTCGACCATATTTATCCTGCAGGTGTATCTTATTCCTGCGCCTCCTGCCTTAAGGGATGCGGCAGGACGGACGTCCAAAACCTTATCGATAAAATAGGAGGACCCGTCCTCCCATAAAATTTTAAGAGGAAAGACCCTTCCCTCGGTATCGAATTTTGCCGTAACCTCAACGTATTTCTTTTTGTATTTCATAATTTAAACCATCCTTCGGGGTGAACCTTATGATCCTCGTAGGGGTCGAAATCGGTCAGCTTTATATCCGACAGCATCGACGCCCTTTTAACACAGTCGTTTCCAAATCGGTATTTTAAAATATCAACCGTTTTTTCAAGCTTTTCGGCCCGCTCGTTTCGTTTTACCTCCCCGAACATATCAAACTGAACCGAAAGATCGGCCGAGCAAAGCTCGTAGGCGCAGATTCCGATGCTTCTTACCTTAAACGGCTCGGTCATATCGGCGCAAAAAAGCTTCATAGCGTTTGCGATAAGGGTATCGGCTGAGGAGGTAGGCAGATCGAGGCAGGTCTGCCTTGTGAAGGTGTTCAGTCTGCTGTCACGAACCGAAATTCCGAGCTTTTTCGCCCTGAGTCCTTGGTCGCGGAGCCGTCTTGCAACCGTCTCTCCGAGTACCGAAAAGGTAAGCTTTACGTCCTCGCAGGAGATAAGGTCACGGGGTGCCGTAACCGAGTTTCCAACCGATTTAACCCCTCTCTGATGTAAAACGTCCTTAACGGGACTGTCCTCAAGCCCTGCCGCAAAGGCGTAAAGCATATACCCGTTTTTACCTAAAAAGGAGCAAAGTGCGTCGGGACCTGCCTCGGCAATGTCGCCTATGGTAAAAATGCCTCTCGATAAAAGCTTTTTCTCGGTAGCAGGGCCTACGTAAAGCAGATCGCGGCAGGGTAGGGGAAATATCTTTTCGCGGTAGTTTTCACGTGAGAAAAGGGTTACCGCGTCGGGCTTTTTGTAATCGGAGCCAAGCTTCGAGAAGACCTTGTTCCAGGATACCCCCACCGAAACGGTTATGCCGAGCTCCTCCTTTACCCGCTCTCTTATCTTGTTGGCAAGAAGCTCTCCCTGCCTTATATCCTTAACGTTATCGGTAACGTCAAGCCAGCTTTCGTCCAGCCCGAAGGACTCAACCTTATCGGTATAGTCGGCGCATATCGCCTTAACGAGTCCCGAAAACCGAACGTAAAGAGGGTAGTTAGGGGGAACGACTATAAGGTCAGGGCATTTGGCTTTTGCCTGCCAGATAGGCTCGGCCGTCTTAACGCCGCATTTTGCCGCAATCTGATTTGCGGTAAGCACGATTCCGTGACGCTTTTCGACGCTTCCGCCCACCGCAACGGGAAATTCCCTTATTTCGGGACGGTGAAGGCATTCCACCGAAGCGAAAAACTTATTACAGTCCAAATGAAAAACTACCCTGTCCGTACCCTCACCACCCAAACGGCAAAATAAAAAGAACAAATGTTCTATAAATATAATACTCCTAAAATTTCAAAAAGTCAATAGGAAAAGAAATACATATTCGTACCGTGGCTTTTTTACGCATTATTACGGAAAAAGCGCCGTTTTCGGGCAATTTCTCACTATGGCGCACACCCGTTCAGCGGTCGGTTGTAAGACGGATATCTAAAACGCAAAACAGCTATGATCAACCTCGTTTTCTGAGGAGGATCATAGCCGTTATATTTTAATAAGGTCCGCAATATTTTACAGACTATCGGTATCTGAAACCTGAATTTATATTTCTTTAATAAGCAAAATGCTGTTACGTTTATCCTTTTTCCCTGAATATCCCAACAGAGGGCTACGATAAAAATATCTTATCTGCTCTGACTCAGTATCCAGCCAAGAAGCTCCTCCGAAAAAGCTCTTTCCCAGGAGTTGTGTCCGACCCCCTCGTAAAGGTCGCATCTAACGTCTGCTCTGTCCTTGAGCTTTTCGTACATATGTATCGTGTTAATGGGATCGACAACCGTGTCGCAAAGTCCGTGAAAGGCCCATATCGGCATATCTAAAACGCCTGCATTCCAGGGCATTCCGCCGCCACAGCAGGGAGCAATAGCCGCAAAGGTCTTAGGATACGCCATAGCGGTATACCAGGTGCCGAAGCCGCCCATACTGAGTCCGCAAAGATATATCCTCTTCTCGTCTGCGTTAAACTTTTCTGTAATGTGGTCGATAAAGCTCTTAATGCTCTCGACCCTTGCCGCCCAAAAGGAATTTTTGGGACACTGTGGCATAACTACAATGCAGTTTTTAAGATTGCCGTCATTTATTATATGAGAAAATCCGTGAATGAGAACCTTATCCAGCTCGTCTCCGCCCTCGCCCCGTTCACCTGCGCCGTGAAGCTGAAAAATTACGGCAGGCTTTTCGCCGAGAGCTTCGGGCATAAAGGCTATATAAGGAAAAATCTCTTCAGATGTAGTTTGTCTTATAATATTCATATAGATCACCCTACAGAATGATATCATATTACCGCTTTTCGGTCAATAAATTTATTACAAACACCCCCCGGCGTCATCAATGGTCAGGGAAAGTCAAAAAATGTTTACACTTTTTTCACATTTACCTATTGACAAAAGGGGAAGAAAGTGGTAAATTATTATTGTAGTTAGCACTCGAACGAATAGAGTGCTAATTTATAGCACATAATAGAAACAAGGAGGGAACGTATGGATCTTGCGCCGAGAAAAAAGGCAATTATCGCCGAAATAGTTAAGGCCTATATCGAAACGGGAGAGCCGATAGGCTCGAAAATTCTTGCCACCCGCCTCAAAAACGCCCCCTCTTCGGCGACTCTCCGAAACGAGATGAGCGACCTTTGTGAAATGGGCTACCTTGAGCAGCCGCATACCTCCGCCGGCCGCGTTCCTACTAAAATGGCCTATAAGCTCTATATTTCCGAGCTTATGCCGAAAACTCCTCTTTCAAAGGAGCGTAAGGAGATTATCGACAGTATGCTCGAGCCGGCGAAAAGCGACCCCGAGGCTATCGGAAGCGCCGCCGCCGACGTACTCTCTAAGCTTACGGGCTTGCCCGTCGTTTCCGTAACGGGCTCTCAGCAGGGGCTTCGCCTTAAACGAATAAGCCTTATGCCGGTAGGCCGAAGCGTCGCGGTAGTTTTCGTCGTATCCGAAGACGGAAGAACCCGAAATCGTCTCTGTAGCCTCAGTTCCCCGATAGACGCAAGGCTGATCTCGGTCTTCGATAAGATCTCAAGCGAAAAGATCTGCTCTAAGGATATCGCCGCTCTCGATATGGCCTATCTTCAGAGCGTCGTCGCCTCTTCGGGACTTGACGCGCTGACCTTGGCGCCGCTGTTTTCCTGCGTGTTCGAGCTTGCGGCTCAGCTTAAGCGTACTCAGGTCGATATGGGAGGCGCCGCAAATCTCTTTTCTCTTTGCCCCTCCGACGTTCAGGCTAAAAGTATTTTAGACCTGCTTTCAACCGGAGAAGTCGTTCACGGTATCCTTTCTTCCGCAACCTCTCCCGTAGAGGTCGTCTTCGGAGATCAGACCGAATATTCGGAGCTGAAGCCCACGGGTCTCGTGGTCGCCTCCTACGGAAAGGGTAATAAATATGGAAAGCTGGCCGTTATCGGACCTACCCGAATGGCCTATGAAAACATATTGCCAAGCGCCGCTTACGTGGCCGATAGGGTAGGCGAAATGATAGGCGAGGTCCTTAAAGGATTGGAGGAATATTAAATGTCTGAAGAGATAAAGAAGGAGCAAACCGAAGCTGCCGCGCCGGAGGCAGAGGCCGCTCCCAAAAAGGAAAAAAAGACTAAGAAGAACGCTGAGGTCGAAAAATTAAAGGCCGAGCTGGAGCAGAAAAACGACCTTCTGCTTCGTACCGCCGCCGAATTCGACAACTATAAAAAGCGTACCGAAAAGGAAAAAATAACTACCGCCGAATACGCAAAGGCGCAGGTTATGAAGACCCTGCTTCCCATACTCGACAATGCCGACCGCGCAAAGGAATTCGAGCAGGGAACGGAGCAGTTCAATAAGGGCATCGAAATGATCGTGAAGCAGCTTTCCGACCTTTCCTCAAAGCTCGGTCTTACCGAGATCGGCGCGGTAGGGGAGCAGTTCGATCCCAATCTTCACGAAGCAATAATGCATATTGAAGACGAAGCCTTATGCGAAAACGTGATCGCTCAGGTCCTTCAGAAGGGCTATAAGTTCGGCGATACCGTCGTCCGCCCCGCAATGGTTCAGGTGGCAAATTAAATTAGGGAAAAGGGCCCGGGGCCTAGGGCCTAAGGGAAATGTGTGCCGTTGGCACAAAATAATAAATAAATTCATTTATATAAAAGGAGAAAATTACTATGGGAAAAATTATTGGAATCGACTTAGGTACTACTAACTCATGCGTAGCCGTTATGGAAGGCGGAGAGGCCGTAGTTATCGCAAACGCAGAGGGCGCAAGAACTACCCCTTCTGTCGTTGCATTTTCTAAGACCGGCGAGCGTATGGTAGGTCAGGTTGCAAAGCGTCAGGCTATCACCAACCCCGACCGCACTATCTCTTCTATCAAGCGTGATATGGGTACCACCCACACCGTATCCATCGACGGCAAGTCATATACTCCTCAGGAGATCTCTGCCATCATTCTTCAGAAGCTTAAGACCGACGCAGAGGCATATCTCGGAACTACCGTTACCGAGGCTGTTATCACCGTTCCCGCCTACTTCACCGACGCACAGCGTCAGGCTACCAAGGACGCAGGTAAGATCGCAGGCCTCGAGGTCAAGCGTATTATAAACGAGCCCACCGCAGCCGCTCTTGCTTATTCTATCGATAAGGAGGACGATCAGAAGGTTATGGTTTACGACCTCGGCGGCGGTACCTTCGACGTTTCTATCATCGAAATGGGCGATGGTGTTCAGGAGGTTCTTGCAACAGCCGGTAACAACCGATTAGGCGGTGACGACTTCGATAAGCGCATTATGGACTGGATCGTTGCAGGCTTCAAGGCCGAAAACGGTATCGATCTGTCGGGCGATAAGATGGCTATGCAGAGAATCAAGGAAGCCGCTGAAAAGGCTAAGATCGACCTTTCGGGTATGACCTCTACCGATATCAACCTTCCCTTCATTACTGCCGATGCTACCGGACCTAAGCACTATGAGGTAACCCTCACCCGCGCTAAGTTCAACGAGCTTACCGACGACCTCGTTGAAGCTACAATGGGACCCGTTCGTCAGGCCCTTTCCGACTCGGGACTCGATAAGAGCGAAATAAACAAGGTTCTTATGGTCGGCGGTTCTTCCCGTATTCCCGCCGTTCAGGAGGCCGTTAAAAACTTCATCGGCAAAGAGCCCTCTAAGGGACTTAACCCCGACGAGTGCGTAGCCCTCGGTGCCGCAATTCAGGGCGGTGTTCTTGGCGGCGACGTTAAGGGACTTCTCCTCTTAGACGTTACTCCTCTCTCCCTCGGAATTGAAACTATGGGCGGAGTTTCCACCAAGGTCATCGACAGAAACACCACCATCCCCGCAAAGAAGAGTCAGATATTCTCTACCGCGGCCGACGGTCAGACCTCTGTTCAGGTTCACGTGCTTCAGGGTGAGCGCGAATTTGCTAAGGATAACAAGACCCTCGGCGTATTCAACCTCGACGGAATCTCTCCCGCACCCCGCGGAATTCCTCAGATCGAGGTAACCTTCGATATCGACGCTAACGGTATCGTTCACGTATCCGCTAAGGACCTCGGCACCGGCAAGGAGCAGTCTATCACCATTACCTCCAATACCAATATGTCCAAGGACGATATCGATAAGGCCGTTAAGGAGGCCGAGGAGTATGCCGCTGAGGACAAGAAGCGCAGAGAGGCCGTAGACCTCAGAAACGGCGCCGATCAGATGGTATATCAGACCGAAAAGACCCTTTCCGAAATGGGTGACAAGATCACCGAGGAGGAAAAGAAGGCTATCGAAGAGGCTAAGGAAGCCCTTAAGGAAGCCTTAAAGGGCGAGGATCTCGAGGCTATCAAGGCTAAGCAGGAAGAGCTGCAGAAGCATGTCTATGCCGTTTCCGAAAAGCTTTATAAGGCCGCTGCCGAAGCACAGCAGGCTCAGGGCGGAGCAAATCCCGGAAATAACGCAGGTGCAGGCCCCGATGTATACGACGCCGACTTCACCGACGTTGACGAAAACAAATAAGACCTTCGCCTTATTTGTTTCGAGGGAAATGGGAAACGGGAAAGGGGAAAAGCCTTAAATCAAGATTTTTGCTTTTTTCAGGATCTCAAAGCCCGAAGAATTTAATAAGGAAAGAGTAAGGGGAAAGCAATTTCCCCTTTGACTCTGTTTAGAATATGGGTTATATTGTATTTAAGGAATTGTTGGTATGGCAAAAGGCAATGGATCTCGTAGAAGAGATTTACGGTCTGACACTGTACCTGCCGAAAGATGAAGATTTTGGACTTAAATCACAGATTAGGAGAGCCGTCTTATCGGTTCCCTCGAATATTGCTGAAGGAAATTCTCGGCATACGACGAAGGAATATGTTAATTTTTTAAGTATTGCCAGAGGATCCAATTCCGAAGTTTACACGCAATTGTTAGTATGCAACAGACTTGGTTATCTCAGCGAAGCTCAAACAACACATGCGATGGAACAGATAGAAGAAATATCAAGAATGCTTAACGCTATGATAACAAAGCTTTCAAAATAGAAAATATAGGTAAAGAAAAGCGGGTAAGAAGAGAATGAATTATTAAACCTTTCCCTTTTCCCATTTCCCCTTTCCCCTTTCCCTAATAAAAAGCCGGAGGTTTTTTAGTGGCAGACAAACGAGATTACTACGAAGTCCTCGGCGTCGATAAAAATATCAGCGACGAGGAGCTTAAAAAAGCATATAGAAAAAAGGCTAAGCTGTATCATCCCGACCTTCACCCCGGAGATGCCGAGGCCGAAAAGAATTTTAAAGAGGTAAACGAGGCCTACGAGGTCCTATCCGATAAGGATAAGCGTGCCCGCTACGATCAGTTCGGTCATGCAGGCGTCGATCCTAACTTCGGCGCAGGCGGCGGTGGTGGCGGTGGCGGAAATCCCTTCGGAGGCGGCTTTGGCGGCTTCGATTTCGGTGACCTCGGCGATATATTCGGATCTATGTTCGGCGGTGGCGGCTCATCCCGCAATCCCAACGCCCCGAGAAGAGGAAGTGATGTTGAGGTAAACGTTGTCCTTTCCTTCGAGGAAGCGGCAAAGGGCTGTAAAAAGACAATAAAGGTAACCAAGATCGAAAACTGTAAGGAGTGCTCGGGCTCGGGTGCCGAAAAGGGCACCTCGGCTTCGACCTGCTCGGCCTGCCGCGGAAGCGGACGCATAAACGTTCAGCAGAGGACCCCCTTCGGCGTTATGCAGACTCAGCGCGCCTGCGATAAGTGCGGCGGTGCGGGTAAGACCATAGAGCATCCCTGCAAAAAGTGTAACGGTAAGGGCAGAGTAAGGCTCACCGTCGACCGTGAGGTAGAGATTCCGGGCGGTATCGACGACGGTCAGGCCTTCTCGATAAGAGGCGGCGGAAACGTCGGTCTTAACGGCGGCCCCGACGGCGATCTTATCGTCGGAGTAAGCCTTCGTCCGCATCCCTTCTTCGAAAGAGAGGGCTTCGACGTCTACTGCGAGATCCCCGTAACCTTTGCTCAGGCGGCCTTAGGTGCCGAAATAATCGTTCCTACCTTAGACGGTAAGGTCAAGCTTAACATACACGAGGGAACTCAGCCCGGCGAGCGCTACAGACTCCGCGAAAAGGGTATAAAGCGCCTTCACTATTCGGGCAGGGGAGATCAGTACGTTATTATTAACGTCGAGATCCCGAAGGACCTCTCGAAAAAGCAGAAGGAGCTCCTCAAAGCCTTCGACGAAGCCACCGACGACAAAAATTACGGCAAGAAAAAATCCTTCTTCGATAAGGTAAAAGATATGTTTGACTGAAAAAAGACCCTTCGAGGGTCTTTTTTTCAGTGGTCAGTGGTCAGTGGTCAGCAGTCAGAGTAACGCCTTCGGCGTGAGTAGCGCTACGCGCGAGTAATAAGAGTAAAGAAATCGAAACTGCTTCGGTATCCGTTGTAGGGGCTGGCGTCCTCTGTCAAGTACGGATTGTTTACACTCGACAGCCCGAGAGATACCACAAATTTCATAAAAACCAACGGCTACGATATGTCTTTGCATTTTCGGTATCCGTAGGCCACCCGTCCCTAATATGCGAAAACCTGTAATACTTAGCGCACTTATATAAACAAAGGGCGGCTTCCGGCGCCCTAAGGGTTGGATTTGATCTTTATTCGATTTTGCTTAAGTCGATCCACATAGCGGGGCGAACGGCATCATCGCTGAAGACAATGATGCCGTACTCGTCGACACCGCCGCCACTGACGACACGGGCGGAACTACTCTGATCGATGCCGGGCGACCGCAGCCACCACCAGCAGAAGTTGCCACTGTCGCTTTCCACAGCACCATTAGCAACTGCATAATCCGTAGGCTTACACTGTCTTGCACTATCGGAGCTGAAATACTTATTGACTTCCGTTATGCTGAGCAAGAACACTTGATCCTGCGTTGCATTGCCCGGATTTGTAATGTAATCAGGATTTTTATCTGCCGATACCGTAACAGTTGGAATCATAGCCTTTTCCTCGGCAGAAAATGCTACATTAATAAAATCATTATTTAACCACTTACGAAGTGTGCAGGTCTCCCAAGTAACATCGGTAAATTCCGTATTGTACTGTTGACAATCGAGAGCGTATTTGCTGATAACAAGTGCTTTACCATATTTCACTTCAAGGACAAGCCATTCAACATCTTCTTTACCGTTAGCGGTGTTGTTATCCTGCTCATATGCACCGAAGGTAATATAAGCGCCTTTTTCAACCAATCCAAATTGTTGATACAATTCTATGCCGTATGTGTCAATAAAATCCTTTTTCTTTTGTAAAGGAATAATAACAGTATTCAAAACGATAATAAAGGTGATAATAGCGCAAACGATAGGTGTTGTAATAATTGCTATCTTCTTGATTCGTTTTGCTCTTTTTTCTGCTTCTTTTTTTTCTGCTTCTATGAGTTCTTTACATTGAGCAATGAGCTGGGACGAGTCTTTATAACCTTCAATCGTTTGGAAAATTTCGATAGCGGATTCAAATTTGGAAATTATGCAGAGGTCTTTGCCTAGGGAAAGTTGATTTTTTGCTTCTTGATAAAGCTTTTCTATTCGTGCAACTTCCGCTTTCTCATAGCATGACTGTGCAAGAACGGCAGAATCTTGATATTGATCAATTAACTTAAAGAGCTGCGCCGCTTCCTTATAAGCACTCTCGGTATTTGCCGCAGACATTGCATTTTTTGCACTGCTCACCATGGGCCTTACGGCGGAAAAGTACCTGGCCCAGCGCACCGGCAAGGCCAAAATCAGCTTTGCCGTGGTGCTGGCCGTGGTGCTGGGCTTCGGCTTCTGGGAGCAGCAGGGCCTTTTCTGCCCTGGCTACGAGGGCGTGCAGACGACCTGGCAGCAGGACGCTGACTTTATGGCCGAGGTCGAGTCTGCGGCAGGGGAGGGCGCGATACTCTTCCAGCTGCCGTACATGAAGAACTTCGAGAACGGCCCGCAGAATAAAATGGGGGATTACACCCTGCTGCGCGGCCCGCTGCACAGCAAGACGCTGAAATTCAGCTACGGTGCAGGCTACGGCACCGAGAACGACAACTGGTACAAAGCCACCAGCGAACTGGAGCCTGACGCCATGGTGGCCGAGCTGCGCGCCCAGGGCATAGCAGGCATCTACCTGGACCTGGACGGCTACACCGAGGACGAGCAACAGCCCACCTTGCAGGCGCTGATCGCCGCCGCAGGCTGCGGCGAAAGAGATGTCATCATCAGCGAGGGCGGCACGCTGTGCTATATCCCGCTGGGGAAAGGATGACCGATGGAACGCAATAAACTTAAGCAACTTGCCGAAAAACGCTGGTTCCTGCCCCTTGTCTGTGCAGTGTCCTTCGTGTTCGGCTGGTGGTATTTAAGCATCACCACCTGCGCACCGCTGGGCGGCGATGACGAGATCATCAACCTGCAAAACTACTACGCCGTTACCCACATGCCATGGCAGGATGTTATGCGCACAACCTGGGGCGGCATTGTATGGCAGCTAAAGCTGCAAAGCGCGCGGTTCCGGCCGTTTTCCTCGCCGCCGGAGCTTTCGCTCAACGCATGGTTCCTGGGCGACCTGGTCGTTTACCGCCTGTACATTCTGGCCTGGACCTATGCCGATATTGCCCTGACGGCTTGGCTGACCGCCAAGGCCACCCACAGCAAAAAGCTGGGCGTGCTGGCGTTCTGCCTGCTGCCGATGATGTTCTCGCTCTGGCAGGATGCGACCGGCAACAGTATGTACTCCTACGGCGCGCTGGCGCAAAGCACGCTGCTGCCGGTACTGCTGGCGGGGCTGTGCATGCTGCGCTGGCAGGATACCCGCCACATGCGGTGGGCGGTGCTGTCGGCATTCTTCATGTTCATGGCCTGCGGCACCTTTGAAATTGGCTTTACCTACATTGCCGCGCTGTTTGGCATCGCCTGGCTGTACACCGGTTCGGGCAAGGTGCTGCCTGCGCTGCGCCTTTGCGTGGCCCCGCTGGCAGGCGAGGTCGTCAGCTTCGGCTTCAACATGGGCTCGCGCCTTGTCAACAATCTGCGTCATGCGGGCATCCTGCCGGGACAGGCTATGGACATCGGCGGCGTATCGCCGAACCTTGACCTGCCTGTGGCCCTGCGCACCTGGATCATGCAGATGTCGGCGGGCTTCCCGCTCAACGCCATGATCTTTGGCAAGATCAAGCCTGGTGCTGTGCAGGTTTCGGATGTGATCTGCGGCATCGCGCTGGCGGTCTGCGTTATTGCGGCGCTGGCCGTGCTGGACCACCTGCCCACCCGCAAGGAAAATCTGCTGCTGTTTTTGACCGGACTTGCCCTGCTGTCGGCCCCGTCGCTGCTCATTGCCATCTCACCCAAATATCAGGATGGCATCAACGTCGACTGGCGGCACGGCTATATCCCGCAGACGGTCGAGTCGTTCGGCGTCGGGCTGATGGCTGTCGCCGTGTTTGTGGTGCTGCTGCGCTTTGTGCGCGGCAAACGCTGGTGGCCGAAGCTGCGCCCTGTGTGCAGTGTGCTGCTGGCGGCGGGCATGGCGTTCTCGGTCGTGTGGCAGCGCACCGCGGCCCGCATGTACGAGAAAGGCGGCCGCGCCTACACCGTATTTGCCGAGGGTGTAGAAGCCGGACTGGCCGCCGCCGCAGGCACTGAAACGCCCGTTGTGACCGATTACCCCATCTGGGGCGGCAGCCTCGAGGCGGAAAACGCGTTCTTCCTGCGCTATGCCGATACCGACACCAACGCCCACAGCCTGGCCGTCTGGCGCACCGAAGCCCACGACGAGGAGACCGTCTGCCGTTTAGGCTTTGCCTGGGGAAGTGATAAGCACACCGATATTTCTTGGCTGGGCACAGCGGCGGACGAGAATCTTGACACCGTCACCGGCGTGACCGTCTACCTGCCCAAGCGGGTGGACCAGTCCGCCGCGCTTGCCTACATCACCCGTGCCGCCGATGGCACCGAAACCGAGCACGCGCAGCCGTTGGCTGACCTGCAAGCCTCCATGACCCCGGCGCAAAACGGCGGCTGGCTGCTTACGCTGGCCGAAACGGAACCCATCGTGGGTGATACGCTGCACCTGCAAGGCTGAATAAGGAGTACAAATTTTCATGACGCAAACCCGTAAAAAACGGCTGCTGTGGGCCATTTGCCTGTTGGCGCTGGCCCTGTTTGCCGCGGCTATGGTGTGGCTGCATTACCAGCAGCTTTGCGCCACCGGCCGGGGCGAGGACCCCTATACCTCGGACCTGGGGCAGCACCTGTATTTTGCGCAGCACGGCATGGTCTACTCGGCCACATCGCTGCTCATCGGCCCGGCGTACGCACTGGGCGGCAAACTGGGTATCTCGCTGCTGCTGGGGATGTTCCATCTGGCGGCGGTGGCCGTGTTTGCCTGGGGGCTGAAGGCCGCCGTGCCAGCCTGGTGTCTGCCCGCGCGGCTGCTGGTAAGCCTTATCGTCAATCTGGCGCAGGCCGTCTACATCCCGCGCGGCGGCTACTGGTATCAGGGCACCATCACCGGCACGATTTACCACAACACAACGTACATTATGCTGGCCCCCTTTGCACTGCTGGCCGTGCTGTGGTTCTACCGCGCCTGGCAGGGCATCGACGGCAAGATCAACCTGCGCGACTGGCTGATCTATACGCTGCTTTTAACAGCTGCGACCGCCTTTAAGGCCAACCTCATCTTCGCGTTTGCTCCGGCGCTGCTGGTGCTGCTGATTGCCGATTTCATCCGCACCCGCGCCAAAAACATCGGCAACGAAGTCCTGATGGGGTGCAGCGTGTTCCCCGGCGTCGGGCTTTGCATCCTTGAGGCCACGGTTCTTTTCACCGAGGAGGGCAGCGGCCTACGCTTGATCTTTACCACCGAGTTTGACCGCCACGCCATGCTGTGGGGTGTGTTTAACGAGCCCGCCCTGCTGGGCCTTGTCCGCTCGCTGCCTTTTGTGGCGGCGGTGGCGCTGCTGCTGCGGCGGCAGGCGTTCAGCAGCTTCCGCTACAAGTTCAGCTTGTTTATGTTTGCCATCGCCATGGCCGAAGCGCTGCTGCTGGTCGAGGGCGGCGAACGGCTGTACCACGCCAATCTCTGGTGGGGGCCGTTCATCTGCTTCTGGGTGCTGTGGCTGGAATCGGTCGGTATCTTTTTCAAGCAGCTGCTTGCCAAGCCCCAAAGCGCAGGCACCCTTGTGTGCGGCGCGGCGCTCAGCTGGCACATCATCAGCGGCGTATGCTACCTTGTGCGGCTGATGCAGGGCATCTCCTACAATGTCCCGATCCTGACCTACCACATCGGATTTTAAACAAAACCAGGCGGTTTGCACAACAGCAAGCCGCCTGTTTTGCGTTTGCCACTTGCCGTATGCGCCCAAACGCGTTATAATAAAATAGAATATTTTTGTAACTATACCACGCGGCCCGCCCCACGGCCCTGCGTGTTGGGAGGCAGTATTATGTCTGAATTTATTCCGCTTTCTGTCCCGAATTTCGGCCCCCGCGAAGCTGAGCTTGCGGGGAAAGCCATCACCTCCGGCTGGGTCTCCACCAGCGGCGGCAAAGTCACCGAGTTTGAGGAAGCGCTGGCCGCTTACGTCGGTATGCCCCGCGCTGTGGCCTGCAACGCCGGCTCCAGCGCACTGCATCTGGCCGCCATGGCCGCCGGCATCACCCGCGGGGATGAAGTCATTGTCCCCACGCTGACCTTCATTGCTGCCGTTAACCCGCTGACCCGGTATGTCGGCGCGGAGCCCATTTTCATCGGCTGCGATGACAGCCTTTGCATTGACCCCGACGCCGTCGAGGATTTCTGCGCCAACCACTGCGAGCTGCGCGACGGCAAGCTCTACAACAAGGCCACCGGCGCGCACGTCAAGGCGCTGGAAGCCGTGCATGTCTTTGGCAACATGGCCGATATGCCGCGCCTTGTCGCCATCGCCCGCCGCTACAATTTGGTTCTGATTGAGGATGCGACCGAGGCCCTCGGCACCCAGTGCATCGACGGCCCGTTCAAGGGCAGGTTCGCGGGCACCATCGGCGATATCGGCTGCTACAGCTTTAACGGCAACAAGATCATCACCACCGGTGCGGGCGGTGCG
>SFWF01000055.1 GCA_004560045.1 bacterium
TTCTCGAAGCCGACAAACCGAAGAAATACTTTGTGTCTTTCAAGGTTTGAGGCAAAGAGGCAGGACTAATTTTTGTTCCAAAACCAATTTGTCCTTAAGGGTACGGTCCGAAAGCTTTTGTTTTTTATATATTATACATAAAGCGATATGATAAAGACCCTCTCCCTTGCCTTAGAACTTTTAGGAATTGAAAACTAATAGAAAAAACGGCTACGATAAGCCTTCTCTTTGGATGAGGCTTATCGTAGCCGTTTGTTTTTTGTGAAACTTAGAGTATCTTTACTATTCTTTTTTGCTCTTTTTCTTAAGCAAAATTACGATAACCGCCGCGACGAGGACAAGACCTGCTCCCGAAAGGATCCATATAACTATTCCGCTTTGATCGGGGGCAGAGGAATCTGAATCCTCTTCTGAGGGAGGCTGCTCGGGAAGCTCTATTGCCTCAAACTTTATACCCGTATCCTTCGCAAGCTTTTCGACCTTCGAGCCCTTACCTCCGCGAATAAGCTCGACCTTATAGGGATCGTCGTCCGAGTCAAGACCGTAAAGATACCGACACCAATTCTCGTCAAATTCGGTATTCATACCGAGAACGGTTACGGTGTCGAGATAAAAGCAGTTTGAAAAGGCGTGTGCGCCAACCGTTTTAAGTCCTGCGGGAAGGGTGACCGAATGTATCGATTTACAGCCGTTAAACGCACCGGCTCCTATCCCGACGAGACTTTCGGGAAGGGTCACGCTTTTAATTTTGTTGTTATTCGAAAAGACGTAGTTGGCTATTACCCTTGTGCCTTCCTTTACAGTAATATCTCCTGCTATTTCCTCGCTTGCCGCAATAAGGCAGTTGTCTACGTAAAGGAGACCATCCTCTCGGGGCCCGTAGTTATAAAGGTGGGTATCGCGGAAGGCGTGACTTCCTATTTCGGTAATTCCCTTGCCGAGGCTGACCTCCTTTAGTCCCCGCCAACCCGAAAACGCGCTGTTTTTGATGACCTTAACGCTGTCGGGAAGGGTAAGTGAAGTTGTGCCGTAGTGTTTGGAGAAAACGTCTCCCGGGATATAGGTGACCCCGTCCTTTATCCTGACCTTTTCGGGCAGGGGAAGATCGGAACCGACAATAAAGTTTCCAAGGTATAAAACTCCGTCGGTATAATTTTTTCGGTCGTCCTTGAAGGCAGTGCCGTCGACGGCGGTTGTAGCTACCTCTTCTACTGCGTTGCCGATATTTATTTCCTTAAGGGATGTACAGCCACTGAAGAGACCGTAGCTTATAACCGTAAGACTGTCGGGGAGGGTTATCTTTTTCATGGCGGTACAGCCGCCGAAGGCGTAGGCCCCAAGCTCCGAAAGTCCCTCGGGAAGAGAGACCTTTTTAAGAGCGGCACAACCCGAAAAGGCCCTTGCGCCTATTTTCGAAAGACCTTTTGGCAGAGTAATATTTTCGAGGGCAGTACAGTCCATAAAACACTCGGCTCCTATTTCGGAAACCGCCTTTACGGAGACCTCCTTAAGGGCGGCGCAACCTTCAAAGGCCGAGCTTCCGATGCTTTTTACAGAGGGTATCTCGACCACTTTAAGGGAGCTGCAGTTTGCAAAGGCTCCGATCTCGATATTTTCTACCGAGCTTGGCAGGCTGACGCTTTCAAGAGAGGTACAGCCCGTAAAGGCGTAATGCTTTATTTCCTTTATGTTTTTTCCGAAAACTATCTTCTTTAGGTTTATACAGTCTGAAAAGCAGGCCGCGGAAATCTCGGCAAGACCGTCGGGCAGATGAACTTCGACTATTTCGGTGCGTTTTAGAATGGCTCTGCCGCTTATATCGGTGACCGTTTTTCCGTCGATTTTTTCGGGAACTTTAAGAATTCCGTTTTCGGGGATTTCTATGGATGTGATGGTTATACCGCTTGAGTTTTCGGTATATTCGAGGCGGTCCGTCCCCTGCGCCAAAGCATTACTGCCAAAAAGCAGAGGCGTACTGACGAGGATAAGGGTAAGTAGCAGGGCAATGGTTTTTTTCATAGGGTCGACCTCCTTTAGTTTTCTGTTATAATTATACCATAATCGTATGTCTCTTGTATACATAATTATTTTGGCTCAGGTTATTGCAATTAGAGAAATTTTGTGATAAAATAATCTGTAATATTGTTTTACGGTGGGATATTATGCGAAAAATTACCGTTTCGGGTCAAAAGGGCTACGAAATTCTTATAAGCGATAATATTTTAGCCTCCTGCGGCGAGTATATCAGAAAGGTGACCTCGGCCAAAAAGGCCCTTATAATTTCGGACACCAACGTTTACCCCCTCTACGGAGACGGGGTAAGCGCTTCCCTCAGAGATAACGGCTTCGAGGTATCACACTTTGCTTTTCCTGCGGGAGAGGCCTCAAAGACCCTCGATACCGTAAGCGATATGATAAAGGCCCTCTGTGAGGCTCAGCTTACCCGAACCGATATCGTCGTTGCTTTAGGCGGCGGTGTTACGGGAGATATGGCAGGCTTCGCCTCGGCAATATACCTTCGCGGAATCGACTTCGTTCAGATCCCCACCTCCCTTCTTTCTCAGGTCGACTCTTCGGTAGGAGGAAAGACGGGCTGTGACCTGTCCTTCGGAAAAAACCTTATCGGCGCGTTTCATAACCCCCTCCTCGTCCTTATCGACCCCGAGACCCTAAAGACCCTTCCCGTCCGCTATAAAAACGACGGCATCGGCGAGATTATAAAATGCGGCTGTATCCGTTCGGCCTCCCTTTTTAATAAGCTCGAAAGGGCCGAAGACTTCGACAGCATAACCGAGGACGCTATTTTTGAATGTGTCGATATAAAGCGGGTAGTGGTGGAAAACGATTTTACCGAAAAAGGCGAGAGAATGCTTCTCAATTTCGGTCACACCCTCGCTCACGCCATCGAAAAATACGAAAACTATATAGGTCTTGCTCACGGCGAAGCGGTAGGCGTGGGAATGGCCGTAATAACCAAGGCCTCCGAAAAGGCCGGCTACACCGAAAAGGGAACTGCCGAAAGAATAGAAAGGCTTCTTGAAAAATTCGGCCTGCCGACCAAAACTGCCGCCCCGATAGATAAGCTTTGCGAAATAATGCTTCACGATAAAAAGCGCCGCGCGAATTCAATAAATTTAGTGCTTCTGAAAAATATCGGCGACTCCTTTACCGAAGGCTACCCCACCGAATCCCTTACCGCCTTTTTCTCGGAGGGAATGTGATGGATATAAAGATAATTCCTTCCTCCCTTTCGGGTGAGATAAACGTCCCCCCCTCAAAATCCGCCGCTCACAGAGCCCTTATCTGTGCCGCGCTTTCCGAAGGGGTAAGCCGCGTAGAGCCCTACTGTACCTCTAAGGACATTAAGGCCACCGCCGCCTGCCTTCGGGCCCTCGGTATGAAGATAGAGGAGGACGAAAAGGGCTATACGGTAGGAAAAGGGGAAGTAAAACTCGGCGGAACCCTGAATTTTAATGAATCGGGCTCCACCGCACGCTTTCTGCTTCCCGTTGCCGCCGCCCTCGGTGCGGATATAACCGCGGTAGGTCAGGGACGGCTTCCCGAAAGACCTATGAAGGTGCTGACCGACCTTCTCCGTCAGCACGGGGTAGAGGTGTCAAGCGATAACCTCCCAATAACCCTTAAGGGTAAAATGACGGCAGGAGAATTTGCCCTGCCGGGTAATATCAGCTCGCAGTACATAAGCGGTCTTATGCTTGCCGCCCCGCTGCTTGACGGCGATACCGAAATAATCCCCACAACCGGGTTAGAATCGGTCGGCTATATCGATATGACGGTAGAGGCCATGAAGGGTCAGGGGGTAGAGGTAAAAGAGACCGAAAAGGGCTGGAAAATTTCATCAGACGATAGTTATAAGCCCCGCGATATAAAAACAGAGGGCGACTGGTCGCAGGTTGCCTTCTTTATGTCGGCCGCCGCAATAGGCGGAGATATAAAGGTTCACGGTCTCAGCTTCGCATCCCGTCAGGGGGATATGGCCGCTCTCGACGTTTTCGCCGCCTTTGGTGCGAATATATCCATAGAAGGGGACGTTTTGCATATAAGAAAGGGCGACCTTCGCGGAATTGAGGTAAATGCCGCCGATATTCCCGATATGGTTCCCGCAATTGCCGCAACCGCCGCCTTCGCAAGGGGCAAAACGGTTATTCATTCGGCCGAGAGACTAAGAATAAAAGAAAGCGACCGAATTAAAACCACCCTCGCCGCCCTGACGGCTTTGGGCATCAAAACCGAGGAACGACCCGACGGAATGATAATCTACGGAGGAAAACCGAAGGGCGGTTTTATAGACGGCGCAAACGACCACAGAATAGTAATGGCATTTTCGGTAGCCGCCGCCTTTGCCGAGGGCGAAAGCGTGATAAGCGGCGCCGAGGCCATAAATAAATCATATCCCGAATTTTTTGAGGATTTTAAAAAGCTTGGAGGAAAAATACAGTGAGATCGAGCGTAGGCTCAAGGGTAAGACTGACCGTTTTCGGCGAAAGCCACGGACCTGCAGTAGGCTGTGTGCTTGAGGGTCTGCCCGCAGGTCACAAAATTGATATGGAAATGCTGGCGGAGCAGATGTCCCGCCGTGCCCCGGGAAAGGACAAGACGGCTACCACACGCAGAGAAGCCGACGAGCCCGAGATACTTTCGGGAGTTCTTGACGGAGTTACCACGGGAGCGCCCCTTGCTCTTATTATCCGTAACGGCGATACCCGTTCGCATAACTACGATAATTTAAAAATTCAGCCCCGACCAAATCATTCCGACTATGCCGCGTGGGTGAAATTCGGCGGCTTTAACGACGTTCGCGGCGGCGGTCACTTCTCCGCCCGTCTTACCGCCCCCATAGTTGCCGCAGGAGCTATCTGCAAAAGCATCCTCGCCGAAAAGGGAATAACCGTCGGCGGTCATATAAGCGGTATCGGCCCCGTGGACGATACCCCCTTCGACCCCGTAGGGATAAGCGCAGAGGAGCTTAAAGCCTTAAACGCTAAGCTTTTCGCCCTTAACGACCCCGAAAAGGAGGAAGCTATGCGGGCCGAGGTAGAAGCGGCAAGAATGGACTGCGACTCGGTAGGCGGCTCGGTAGAGCTTGCGGCGGTAGGCCTTCCCGCAGGGGTAGGAAACCCAATGTTCTACGGTGTCGAAAACGTTATAGCACAGGTGCTTTACGGTGTACCTGCCGTAAAATCTATCTCCTTCGGAGCGGGTGCCGACTTTTCCCGAATGAGGGGAAGCGAGGCCAACGATCAGATGTACGTCGACGAAAACGGAAAGGTAAAATGCCTTACCAATAACTGCGGCGGAATTACGGGGGGAATAACCAACGGAATGCCTCTGATAGTTAAGGTAAACCTTAAGCCGACTCCGTCGATCTCGAAGCCACAGCAGACGGTGGATCTTGAAAAAATGGAAAATTCAACCCTCAAAATCGTAGGCCGTCACGACCCCTGCATCGTGCCCAGAGCCCTTGCGGCCCTTGAAGCGGCGCTTTGTATCGGCCTTACCGACCTTTTAGCGGAGGACGGAAAATTATGAGCTTAGACGAAATAAGAACGGAAATAGATAAAATAGACAAAGAGCTTGTGTCGCTGCTGAAGGCCCGAATGAACTGCTCCATAAAGGTGGCCGAAATTAAAAAGGCCGAAGGCCTTCCCATCTACCACCCCGGCCGTGAGCAGGCCATTCTCGATAAGGTCTGCGATATGGGGGGCGAGTTCGGAAGCTATATCTCTGCCATATACCGCGAGATTATGGGAGTTTCCAAGGAGGCTCAGCAGGTCGAGATTACCCCTGCAGGCGACCTCGCGGGAAGAATAGTAAACGCCAAGGACGGAATCAAGGAAAACGTCACGGTAGCCTGTCAGGGAGTTGCGGGCGCCTTCGGCAATATAGCCGCGAAAAATCTCCACAAAACGGGCAACATAAAATACTACGATACCTTTGAAGAGGTCTTTGAGGCGGTCGAGAGGGACGAAGCGGTCTACGGAGTAGTCCCCGTCGAAAACTCCAACGCAGGCTCGGTTATGGAGGTTTACGACCTTATACTGAAGTACAGGTTCTACATAGTCTCTGCCGCAGAGCTTGCCGTAAACGAAAATCTTTTAGGTCTCCCCAGCGCCAAACTGACCGATATTAAAACGGTATATTCTCATCCCCAGGCTCTTGCTCAGTCGGACGAGTTTATAAAGGGGCACGGAATAACCCCGATTCAGTATCCGAATACCGCCATGGCGGCAAAATACGTGTCGGAGCTCGGTGACAAATCGGTAGCCGCCGTCGGCTCCGCCCTTGCGGGAAGTCTTTACGGACTTGAGGTCATCGCCCCCGATATTCAGTCTGTAAAGCATAACTGCACGAGGTTTATAACCATCTCGAAGCAGCTTATCATCCCCGACGAAGCAAATAAGGTAAGCGTGGTCTTCTCAGTGCCCCATAGTGTCGGCGCGCTGAACAGAGTATTAAACCGCTTCTGCGTAAACGGACTGAACCTTACGAAAATCGAATCCCGCGCGGCGAGAAACGGAAATTTCGATTACGTTTTCTACCTCGACTTCGCAGGAACCTTAAACGACAGAAAAACAATAGCGCTCATCTCCTCCCTTGCCGACGAGCTACCCGATTTTACCTTCCTCGGCAACTACAGAGAAGAAGCAATTAAGGAATAGGTGATTAAAATGGCAAAAGAAAAAATGGTAAAAGCAATAACCTCCATGGAGGAGGATTTCGCAAAATGGTATACCGACGTCGTGCTTAAGGCCGAGCTTATCGACTACGCTTCGGTCAAGGGCTGTATGATTATCCGCCCCTACGGCTGGGCCATTTGGGAAAATATTCAGAAGATTATGGACGGAATGTTCAAGGAAACGGGTCACGAAAACGTTTCTATGCCTATGTTCATTCCCGAAAGCCTTCTTCAGAAGGAGAAGGATCACGTTGAGGGCTTTGCTCCCGAGGTTGCCTGGGTTACCCACGGCGGAAACGACGAGCTTGAGGAGAGAATGTGTGTACGCCCCACCTCCGAGACCCTTTTTTGTGACCACTATAAGAATATAATTCATTCCTGGAGAGACCTTCCCAAGCTTTATAATCAGTGGTGCAGCGTCGTTCGCTGGGAAAAGACCACCCGTCCCTTCCTCCGCTCCAGAGAGTTCCACTGGCAGGAGGGTCACACCATCCACGCTACCGCTGAGGAGGCACAGGCCGAGACCATCCGGATGCTTAATATCTACGCCGAGTTTGCCGAGAAATATCTCGCAATCCCCGTAATTAAGGGCGTTAAGACCGAGAAGGAACGTTTCGCAGGCGCCGTTAACACCTACACCATCGAGGCTATGATGCACGACGGTAAGGCTCTTCAGTCGGGAACCTCTCACTTCTTCGGTGACGGCTTCGCAAAGGCCTTCGGAATTCAGTATGCCGACAAGGAAAACAAGCTTGCCACACCTTTCCAGACCTCTTGGGGTGTTTCCACCCGTCTTATCGGCGCGATCATTATGACCCACGGCGACGATAACGGCCTTGTGCTTCCCCCCGCTATCGCACCTATTCAGCTTATCGTCGTTCCCATCGCCGCTCATAAGGAGGGCGTAACCGAGAAGGCCGAGGAGGTAACCGACAGACTTAAAAATATCTGCCGCGCCAAGATCGATAACTCCGATAACTCTCCCGGATGGAAGTTTGCCGAGTACGAGATGAAGGGAGTTCCCCTCCGCTTAGAGCTTGGCCCCCGCGATATTGAAAATAATCAGTGCGTCCTCGTTCGCCGCGATAACGGCGAAAAGGTCACCGTTTCCTTAGACGAGCTCGAAACCAAGGTTCCCGAGATGTTAGAGGCGGTTCGCGACGGACTTTATAATAAGGCTCTCGCTAACCGCACCGAAAAGACCTATGTTGCAAAAACGATGGAAGAAATGATCGATATTGCCGATAATAAACCCGGCTTTATCAAGGCAATGTGGTGTGAGGACCGCGCCTGCGAGGAGGCACTTAAAGAAAAGGCAGGAGTATCCTCCCGCTGTATGCCCTTCGAGCAGGAGCAGCTCGCTCCCACCTGCATATGCTGCGGCAAACCCGCCAAGAAGATGGTTTATTGGGGCAAAGCATATTAATTAGGGACGAGGGCCCGGGGCCTAGGGCGGCCGCTTCGCGCAGTGGACAGTGATCAGTGGTCAGAAAAGAGTAGCGCTGCGCGCGAGTAAAAAGAGTAACGGATACCGAAAACGTAAATATATACGGCTACGATAAAATGAGGCCATCACCCGACCCCGTTCACTACTATACCCACATCGGTACCGAGGCCTTTGCAAATCAGGTTCTTTCCTATCTTCTTCCCGCCCTCAAAGTAGAGGAAGAGCTTGCCTATAAGGAAGAGCTTCATACCGACAAGCCCGTCGGAATATAGTGTGTAATATGATATTCTCACATAAGGAGAAAACTATGAACGAACAAATTCTTGAAATGATAAGAGCCAAAAAAGGCTTTATCTGCGATATGGACGGAGTTATCTACCACGGTAATCAGCTCCTTCCTCCCGCAAAGGCCTTCGTTGAATGGCTGCAGAGGGAAAATAAGCAGTTCCTTTTTCTCACCAACTCAAGCGAAAGAAGCCGTACCGAGCTGCGTCAGAAGCTTCAGAGAATGGGTCTCGATATCCCCGAGGAGCATTTTTATACCTCAGCTATCGCCACCGCCCGTTTCCTTGCCAAACAAAAACCGGGATGCTCGGTCTACTGCGTAGGCGAGGCAGGACTGCTTAACGCAATATACGAGGAAGGTCTTACCATAAACGACGTCAACCCCGATTACGTTGTTGTCGGCCCCACACAGAACTATAGCTTCGCCAATATGTCAAAGGCGGTAAATCTCGTTAGAAACGGCGCCAAGCTTATCGGCACCAACCCCGACTCCACCGCTCCTGCAGAGGGCGGCAGAATAATTCCCGATTGCTCGGCCCTCGTTGCCCCTATCGAGATATCTACCGGCAAAAAGGCCTACTATCTCGGTAAGCCCAACCCTCTTATGATGCGTTCGGGCTTCCATAGGCTGGGCTGTAAGAGTGAGGATGCCGTCGTTATCGGCGACCGTATGGACACCGACATCATCGCAGGCGTCGAATCGGGGGCCACTACCGTCCTCGTCCTTTCGGGTGTTTCGACCATCGAGACGGTTGAGCAGTTTCCCTACAGACCAACCGTCATCCTCGACGACGTCGGATGTATAATAAAATAAAAAAGTTGCGGTCCGTTCGGACCGTACTTTTAAGGACAAATTGGTTTTGGAACAAAAATTTGTCCTGCCTCATTGCCTCAAACCTTGAAAGACACAAAGTATTTCTTCGGTTTGTCGGCTTCGAGAACAGAACAAATTTTTTAGTTACAAAACTGCTTCGCACCTAAAAAAGATAAATTTTTAGTGGTATAAAAGGCAAAAAGCCGTGGTAACGCTGTCGCGTACCACGGCTTTTTAACACATTAGGCCGCAAAAATTTGCTTTTTTAGGCATTTCGTCCTTAAGAG
>SFWF01000056.1 GCA_004560045.1 bacterium
CCACTAAAAATTTATCTTTTTTAGGTGCGGAGCAGTTTTGTAACTTAAAAATTTGTTCTGTTCTCGAAGCCGACAAACCGAAGAAATACTTTGTGTCTTTGGGGGTTTGAGGCAAAGAGGCAGGACTAATTTTTGTTCCAAAACCAATTTGTCCTTAAGAGTACGGTCCGAAGAGCAAAGTCCTTTAAATTAGTTGCTTTAAGCTTATTTCGCACTAAAAGGCGGAAAAAACACTTTATGCGCTTATTCCTCGCTTAAAGGCGCGAAAAATAAGATGCAGAAAGGATTTTCTTCATGCGAAGGCGTACAAGGGTACTCCGAGCGGGAAAAAACACTTTATGCGCTTATTTTTAAGCCTTGCCGATAGAACCGAAGAGCTCCATTTTTTCCTTTACGGTAGCCTTGATTGCTTCAAAGCCGGGAGCAAGGAGCTTTCTGGGGTCGAAGCCCTTTCCTTCTCTGTCCTTGCCGGCCTCGATGTAGGCGCGGGTAGCTTCCTGGAAAGCAAGCTGACACTCGGTGTTAACGTTGATCTTGGAAACGCCTAAAGAAATAGCCTTCTTAATCATATCAGCGGGGATTCCGGTACCGCCGTGAAGAACGAGGGGCATAGTTCCGGTAAGCTCCTGAATAGCAGCAAGAGTATCGAAGGAAAGTCCTGCCCAGTTTGCGGGATATTTACCGTGAATGTTACCGATACCTGCGGCAAGCATGGTAACTCCGAGATCGGCGATCATCTTGCACTCGTTAGGATCGGCACATTCGCCTGCGCCGATAACACCGTCTTCTTCGCCGCCGATAGAACCAACCTCAGCCTCAAGAGAGAGTCCGAGCTCGTTGCAGATGCCGACGAGTTCCTTGGTCTTGGCGATGTTTTCCTCGATGGGATAATGAGATCCGTCGAACATTACGGAAGAGAAGCCTGCCTCGATGCACTTCTTGGCGCCTTCGTAGGAGCCGTGATCAAGGTGAAGAGCAACGGGAACGGTGATTCCGAGCTCCTCGATCATACCCTTAACCATACCAACAACGGTCTTGTAGCCGCACATATACTTTCCTGCGCCCTCGGAAACGCCGAGGATAACGGGAGAGTTGCACTCCTGAGCGGTTAAAAGAATGGCCTTGGTCCATTCGAGATTGTTGATGTTGAACTGACCGACAGCGTACTTGCCGGCCTTTGCCTTGGTGAGCATTTCTTTTGCGGAAACTAACATTTTTAAACCTCCAAAAAAGTTTTATGTTTTTTAACCTATTTATTATATATCAACATAGTCAAAAAATCAAGTACAATTAAAAAAGTCCTCACTGTGTCGTAAAGACCTCATCCGTGCCGCAGTAGGTTGCATTTTTAACCCGTCAAAAAACAACCGAGTAACGGACGTTACTCGGTTAATTTTATTATCTGTTCTTATAGATGTCGATATCTTCGAGAGGGTGCTTTTTGAGTTCGTCAAGAAGCTCGGAAAGCTTACCGGTCGCGAGAGCGATTCTCTCGTCGGCGGCACCGTAGTAGATACGGATCTCGTCTTTTTCCTCATCGGCAAGGGCTCCGCAGGCGAAGCAGGTGTTGCCGCTTCTGCCGTAAAGCTCGTAGTCGGTGTTGGGAGCGAGGATGGGACGGTCAAGAACGTAGAGGATCTTTGCGGGGTTATTAAGATCCATAAGCATTGCGCTGAGGGAATAAACGTACTCGCCGTTTTCGCAGTAAACTGCGTGATAGATCTCGAGCCAGCCGTCCTTGGTCTTGATCGGAGGAGTAGGACCGATCTTATAGTTGGCAAAGTCCTGACAAGGATTGAAGAAGGGACGGTGACGACCCCAATAGATCATATCGGGAGAGTAGGAAATCCACATACCGTAGGTAAGGGCGTCATACATAAATGCCTCGGGCATATTGGTAAGACGGGGGATTCCGTAAGGACGGTCTAAGCGGACGTACTCGCCGTTTATCTTCTCGGGGAAGAGGCAGGGTACGCGGTTGATGGGAAGACCGATACACTCAACGAATTCAACGCTCTTAAAGTCCTTGGTCTTCTCTAAGATAGCGGCAGGTCCGATATCGCGGCCTAATGGGTATCTTACCTGAGCGGGACGGACGATATAATATTCGTCGCCGATCTGAGTAACGCGGGGGTCGATGACCCAACAGTCGTAATTACCGGGAACCTCGGGAGCCCAGTCGGTATATTTACAGAGGGGTTCTTTATCGATGTCGAAATGAATTCCGTCCTCACTGAATGCGGCGTGAATTCCGGTCTTTTCTTCGCCTTCTTCTTCGAAAATGCAGGCAATAAGAAGGACGTATTTGCCCTGATACATTGCCTGTCCGCAGTTGAAAACAGACTTAACCTCTTTGGGGAACATTTCCTTGGTGATGAGGGGGTTGTTTTCATAGCGGTGCATTATGTATTCGTCTTTAATAAACTTTTCAATCATAATAACAGCCTCCTGTTAAAATATTTCAATTAAGTTAGAACTTAATTTTTTCTGCGATATAAGCGTTGAGCTCGGCGATGGGAACGCGGACCTGCTCCATAGTGTCGCGGTCGCGAACGGTTACGGCCTTATCCTCTAAGGAATCGAAATCGAAGGTTATGCAGTAGGGGGTTCCGATCTCGTCCTCGCGGCGGTAACGCTTACCGATAGAGCCTGCGTCGTCGTAGTCGACCATAAAGTCTTTTGCAAGCTGATCGAATACCTCGCCTGCGGGCTCGGCCAGCTTCTTGGAGAGGGGCAGAACGGCGCATTTAAAGGGAGCGAGGGCAGGATGCAGACGGAGAACAACGCGGGTCTCGCCCTTATCGTCGGTCTCTTCGTCGTAAGCGTCGCAAAGGAAAGCAAGGGCCACGCGGTCGGCACCGAGAGAGGGCTCGACAACGTAGGGAACGTAATGCTCGTTAGTGTCCTGATCGAAATATTCGAGGGATTTGCCGCTGGCCTCCTGATGACGGCCGAGATCGTAGTTGGTACGGTCGGCAATTCCCCAAAGCTCGCCCCATCCAAAGGGGAAGAGGAATTCGATATCGGTGGTAGCCTTGGAATAGAAGGAAAGCTCTTCCTTTTCGTGATCGCGAAGACGGAGATTTTCTTCCTTAAGTCCTAAGGAAAGCAGCCAATTCTTGCAGAAATCCTTCCAATAGTAGAACCACTCGAGGTCGGTATCGGGCTTACAGAAGAATTCGCACTCCATCTGCTCGAACTCGCGGGTACGGAAGATGAAGTTACCGGGGGTGATCTCGTTACGGAAGGACTTACCTATCTGACAAACTCCGAAGGGAAGCTTCTTTCTCGTCGAGCGCTGAACGTTGGCGTAGTTTACGAAGATACCCTGAGCGGTTTCGGGACGGAGGTAGACCTCGTTCTTAGCGTCCTCGGTAACACCGATAAAGGTCTTGAACATAAGGTTGAATTTACGGATGTCGGTGAAGTCCTTGCTTCCGCATTCGGGACATTCGATTCCGTTTTCCTTGATATACTCGCTCATCTGCTCGAAGGTCATACCCTCGGCATGGCCGCCCTTATCCTCGATAAGCTTATCGGCGCGGTGCCTTGCTCTGCAGGACTTACAGTCCATAAGAGGATCGGAGAAGCCGCCTACGTGACCCGAGGTGACCCAGGTTTCGGGGTTCATAATAATAGCCGAATCGAGTCCGACGTTATATTTGTTTTCCTGAACAAACTTTTTCCACCAGGCCTTTTTAACGTTGTTCTTAAACTCAACGCCTAAGGGGCCGTAGTCCCAAGAGTTTGAAAGACCGCCGTATATCTCGCTTCCTGCGTACACAAAGCCGCGGGCCTTGGCAAGAGAGACGATGGTGTCCATGCTTTTTTCGCTGTTTACCATTTTATAACCTCCAAAGGGATAACCAAACCGTTTTTGGTTAAAGTATTCCATATTTTATATAATATTACAGTAGTTTTCCCGAATTGTCAAGCATTTAACAAGGTTTTGACCCCTTGACATGACGGTATTTTTAAGATATAATTTTATAAAAAGTTTTAAGGAGGAAATCTTAATGGATAAGATACAAATACACAATATAGACTTCAACAAATTTATCGAGGCTCTCGACCACTGTAAAGGCGACGTTTTCCTTGAAACCCCTGAAGGTGACTGCCTTAACCTGCGCTCTCAGCTTTGCCGCATTATGGGTATTGCAAACATCCTTAACGGCGCTAGGGTCAGCGAAGCTACCATCCGCTGCGTAAACCCCGAGGATGAAAGTCTTCTCTTCAGATTTAACCTTTACGGAAAACTCGACGAAAAATAAGGAGTGACCCCAAGTGAGTGATTTTTTAACCAACAAGAATAAGCCCCTCGTAAAAAAGGGCAACACCGTTTATTTCGGTGATATGAGCGAAAAATTCGTTATTCGCTTCGATATTCTTACCTCTCACAAGGAGGGAGATATTGAGGTTGCCGATAAAATTAAGGTAAACCTTATTAAGAACGATTCGGAAAAGCTTGATAACGTAACCAAGTCTACCGAGAAAAACGGTTTTAACGAGGCTATGTACTTTGCGTCTACCTGGCTTGACCGCGCACTTGCGGAGAAGTAAGGAGCTTAAAATTGTTTAAAATTCTTACTATCGGGAACAGTTTTTCCTGCGACGCGGTAGAATATCTTAAGGATATTTCTGCCTGCGGCGGTATAAACGATCTTTTTATTCACAATATGTCTATCGGCGGTTGCTCTTTAGAGCATCACGCAGGCTGTCTTAAAAGCGGGGCCTATGAATACAGTCTCGGAATAAACGCGAAGCACGCCCGTGCCGCTTCCCTTCCCGAAGAGATCAAGGCCTATGACTGGGACGTTATCACCCTTCAGCAGGCAAGTCACTTCAGCGGAATGTACGACGAGACCTATCAGCCCTTCCTCGACGAGCTCGTCTCCTTTATAAGGGAGCATAAGCCTAACGCTAAGATTTATTGGCATAAGATCTGGGCCTACGATAAGGATTCCACCCACGGCGGCTTTGCAAGCTACGGTAACGATCAGGAATCTATGGCAAACGCTATTGACGAGGCGGCTAAAAAGGCGGCGGAGTTTATAGGCGCTCCCATTATCCCCTCGGGGGACGTTATCAGAGAGCTTCGAAAGCTCCCCGAGTTTGATTACCCCGGCGAGGGTCAGAGTCTTTGCAGAGACGGCTTTCATATGCACCTTTTCTACGGACGCTATGCGGTAGCCGCAACCTGGTTCGAGACTGTCCTCGGCGGAGATATAAGGAATAACCCCTTTATCCCTCCCGTAGATAAGATCGGCACAATAACCCCCGACGTAATGCACAAGCTCGAGCTTATAAAAAACACGGTACATAAGGTATGCAGTAAATAATTTAACCCCCCCCCGAATTTTGGATGCGCACCCGAGGTTCGGGGGTTTGTGCTAAATAGTGCACCAAATTCGTTAAATTGTGCATTGACAGCAAATTAAAGACTGATATAATTAGGGCAAAGGAGGCGTTTTTATGAAAAAACCTAACTTAAAAGATATGACCCTCAGAGAAAAAATCGGACAGACCTACATCATGCGCGAATTCACCTACAAGTACACCGAAGATTATAAAGAATACTTTAAAAACAATCCCATCGGCTGTACCTGGACCTGTGGTGAGACGAGAAAGGATTTCACCCTTATCGCAAACGATCTCGGAAAATCGGTTGAGGACGGCTATCTTGACGACCTTCAGAAGGATTTCAACAACGTCGTAAACAGCCTTATCCCATATCCCGTCATTCCCGTTATGGACGCGGCTACCGGTGTCGCAGCAAAGATGCCCGGACACGCGGGACTTACCACTGCGGGAGGTCTTGGTGCTACGAGGGACCCCGAGCTCGCCTTTGAATACGGCAGACTGCTCGGTGAAGACCTGAAGCTTACGGGTATTCGCTGGATATGGAGCCCCGTGGCCGATAACGCAGAGCATTTTTGCGATCTTAGGCATCTGTCCTGCGACCGCGAAAACAACGCAAAGCTTCTTACCGCCCTTATCGAGGGCTTCCACGCGGCCGGAGTTGCAACGGGATCAAAGCATTTTCCCGGAGCCGACCCTTATGAATACCGCGATTCTCATTTCTGCACCTCCTCCTATGCTCAGAGCTATGAATATTGGTGTAAGACCCAGCGAAAGGAATGGGAAGCCTGCATTGCGGCCGGAACCGACAGTATAATGGTGGGTCACGAGACCTTCCGCGCGGTTGACGACACCGAGATCAACGGAAACCTTCTCCCCTGCACCCTTTCCAAAAAGGTTTTAACCGACCTGCTCAGAAACGAAATGGGCTTTAAGGGGGTTATTCTTACCGACGACGTTGCCATGAAGGGCTTTTCGGCTATTTTCGGAACGAGGAACTCCTACATAATGGCCCTTAACGCAGGAATCGATATGATACTTGGTCCCACCGACCTCGATTATATCGATATAGTTGAAGAGGCGGTCAAAAACGGTGAAATTCCCGAAAGCCGAATCGACGACGCCTGCCAAAGGGTTCTCGATATGAAGGAAAAATACGGCATTTTCGATTTAGAGACCTACGCCTATCCCACCGAGGAGGAAAGAGAAGCCGTAAGACAGGATATTCATAAGCTTTGCGAAAGAATTGCCGAAAAGGGACTTTCTATGACGGCAAATAACGTCGGACTCGTTCCCGTTTCCAAGGAGAAGATAAGGAAGGTTAAGATCGCCTATATCGGATATTCCGACGAGGTTTACGAAAACCTTCGGTTCGCAGTAGACGAGTTTAAAAAGCACGGCGCAGAATGTGACCTGCAGAGGAATTTCTACGACGAGGACAACAAGACCCTCCACGAATACGACCTTATAATCTACGCTACCTATATCGGTCAGTTCAAGCCTGCAGGCGCCCCCTATTTCTTCGAGAAGGAATGCTGGATGCTTCAGAAGATAATGACCCACGAAATAGATAAATCGGTGGGCGTATCCTTCGGAAGCCCCGATATCTACTTTAACTATTTCACGGCGGCCAAGACCTTCGTAAACTGCTACAGCTTTAACGAGGAAACTATCCGAGGCTTTGTTAAGGGACTTTACGGAGATATTACCTTCAGCGATTATTTCCCCTACCCGCTTAACCCCATAAGCCGCACCAACGACGTTTATTTTAAGGACGTTAAATAGAGCAAACAAAAATTGCACAAAAAGAAAGACGATATGTATTAATGAAAATACATATCGTCTAATTTTATCCCTAATTGCACCGGCTACTTGTTACTATATTTCGACCTTCTTTAAAACTTCTTCAGATGGTTTTTCGTTTTTACTTTCCTCGTCGTAGCCGTAGTAGGTTTGCCAGTCCTTAAAGTAGATATCGCCGAATTCGAAACGCAGCATCATCGGCTCATTGCCGGATAAGTCGTAGTAGGTGTTACGGGTAGCTACGAGGTCGGAGGTGGGACTTCCGCCCGTCTGCGGACAGAGGACAAAGGCAGGTACGCCGTCGGCAATAAAGATATTTTCCTCAACGGTAAGGGATGTATGATCCTCTCGCCTCGAAATATCGAGAAGGGCTTTGCCGCTGAGAGCGAAAATGTTTCCTCTTACGGTATTGAATTTGCCGTAGTGGTGCTGATAACAGCATTCCTTACAGCGGTAAACGATATTGTTTTCCACCGTGATATAACTTGAACCCTCGTCGGTATAGATACCCATACCGCCGTAGTTCGAGCTTGTAACGTCGTGGATAAGGTTGCCCGAAACGACCGTTCCGCGCTGATTTCCGAGCAGATATATTCCTCCCATATCCGAAAGACGGCCCTGACCGATATGATGAATATGGTTGTTTCTTATAATATTTCCGTAGGTCGAGGAAGAAGCGTAGCCCCAAACCCAGCCCACCGACACGCCGGTGTATTCAAGGTATGATATCTCATTATCCGACACCTCGTTATGGGCAGAATGGCAGATAAGCACGCCACAGCCTGCGGCATAGCGTTTTCCGCAGTTTGTGATTGTGTTGCCCGAAATCCTACAATTGCCTGTGGGGCGGATATCCTCGTCACCCTCAGCAGGAGTGCCCCAGATCTTAATTCCGCCTGCGCCTGCGTTTTCAATATGACAGCTTTCGATAAGGATATGCTCACAGCCCTTGTTTATCTCTATCGCGTGAACCCCTGCGCAAAGGATACGGCAATTTTCCACCGAGCAATCCTCGGCGTTTTCGAGGCGAATTGAACCGTGGGCGGCAAAGCAGGACTGCCCATCGGAGGCATAGAAGGCTTCGGCTTCGCCCTTTTCTGCGGCGAAGCGGTTTTTACTGGCGTAGTCGCCCTTGGTGGCAACAAAATCGAGATTTCTAAATCGGAAGCCCGAAATTTTGTTTTCGTCAGTTCCGTGAAGCTCGACAAAATGCTTCTGAGTAGGTGCGATGATCTCAAGCTCGTCGATATTCGCACCCTCTTCGGGGATATAGTAAAGCATACCCTTTTTAACGTCTAAATACCATTCGCCCTCTTCGCCGAAGGTCTCGGCAACGTTTTCGAGGTAATAGTGAAGGTCGGAGGTGCTGTTTTTATAATAATCGACCGTAAGCATAAAGCGGGAACGGTATTTCATAACAAGCTTGCCGCTTTCACGGTCGTAAGACTCAACGGGAGAATGCTCGTCTATCCAAAAGTGATTAAAGGAAACTATCGCATCCTCAACACCGCTTATGTTTTCGAGATCTTCTTTTTTTGCGACGAACCATTTTGAGCCGTTGCTCAGTCGCCAATCGGTAGGATTTTCGGTGGTAACCGCTTCGAGGGTTCCGCTTTTAGGATAGCGGGAAAGCTTTGCGGGAGCTCCGTTTACGAAAAGGTCGGTGAAGCTCCATTCCCCTTTTTCTACCTCGGGAATATGAAGAGACAGACAATCCGCGCCGTTAAAGTTATCCCATTTAAAGCCTTTTAATATTTTTCCACCTATAAGACGGGCAGGTCTTTTCCCAAAGGATTCGAAGGTAACGTCGGCTATCTTAAAGTTTTTTCCGAAATGAGGCTTTAAGGTGTCTGCGCCGAAGCGTATACTCTGATCCATTTCATAGTCGCCCATAAAGCGGACGGTAAGCGGGGTTCCGATATCCCCTACCCTTATGGAGTTTATCATTTCTTCAAGACGTTTAAGGGTCTTTATAGGACCGGCGCCCTTGCCGTCTACAGTAGGAGAACAACCGCTGAATTTATCGTTTCCGATCTCCTGAGACACATAAATAACCGAAGAATTTCTACTGCTTATCATAAAATCACCTTCTAAGAGAATTATAACACAAGTTTAATATATAGT
>SFWF01000057.1 GCA_004560045.1 bacterium
TTGTACCATAGTCGTAGATCCGAATTATAAAACGGTAGCCGAAACCGCGTCCTCTAAGAAAATATCGCTAGGATATAGCCGCGGAACCATCTACGATACCTTTGGCACCCCCTTAACCAGTACGAAAATAGTCTACTGTAACCTTATTTTCGATAAGCCTACCGCCCTTATCGCCCTCTACGAGCATTTTTCCTCTAAAGAAATGACCGAAATTACCGACGAAATAAGAAAGAGCGGCTTTTCACTCCGCTATACCGATCAGAAGCTTACCGCCGACGGAATATATTCCTTTGCCGTAACCGAGCATAACCGAGACGATACCAAAGCATCGCATATAATAGGCTATACGAACTCGGTGGGCAGGGGAGTAAGCGGCATAGAAGCCGCCTTTGACGACCTGCTTTCCTCGGATAAGGAAAACTCTATAACCTTTACCCTTAGCGGTATCGGGAACGTTCTCGAGGGAATAGAGCCGACCCTTTCCTACGACTATAAGACCGAATGTAACGGGGTAAGGACTACGATCGATTCGTCCGTTCAGTCAATAGCCGAAGCCGCCGCCAAAAAAATTAAAAGGGGAGCGGTAGTTATTACCGAGGTAGAGACGGGGAAAATAAGGGCCCTCGTAAGCCGTCCGAGCTACGACCCCGAAAACCTTGCCGATTTACTTGACGATCCCGACGAGCCCCTTTTAAACCGTGCATTTTGTACCTACAATATCGGCTCGGTCTTTAAGCCCTACGTTGCCGCCGCAGGCTATGAGGGCGGGGTAGGCTACTATACCGAGTGTAAAGGCTATACCGATATCGACGGCCTCGCTTTCAGCTGTCATAACTTAGGCGGCCACGGCGACGTTGATATCTCCTCGGCCTTAAAGTATTCCTGCAATACCTTTTTCTATGAATATATCGGAAGCGTAGGCGGTCGACGGGTAATAAATATCGCCCGAAAAGCGGGCTTCGAAAGCAGTATAACTCTGGCGAAGGGTATGGTCTGTAAGGCGGGAAGCCTCGGAGATACCTCGGTCTACGACCGCTCCAAAAGAGCCCTTGCCAATATGTCTATAGGTCAGGGCGAGCTTATGCTTTCTCCTCTTGCCATAACTAATCTTTATATGGCCATAGCGGGAGGCGGGGAGTACCGAACCCCGTCCCTTATCGAGGGTACCGTAAGGGATGGAAGCTTTACCTCAAACCCCATTCCCGCAAGGGTCAGAGTAATGTCGGAATATACCGCCGAAAAGCTTAAAAACGACCTTGCCGCCGTGCTTAAAAAGGGCGGTACGGGAGAATCTGCCGCGCCGACCCTGACAACCGCCGCAGGAAAAACGGGAACGGCACAGACGGGTATTGTAAAAAACGGAAAAAAGGTCACAAACTCCTGGTTCTGCGGCTTTTTCCCCCTCGACAAGCCGAAATATGCCGTAACCGTCTTGAGCGAAAACGCAGAAAAAGGCTGCGGTGATGTTTTTGCCTATATCGCCGACCAAATAACCGCCGATATCAATTAAATATTGCTCATAAGCTCCTGTCATGTTATAATTACGGCAGGACTTCTTTTTTATTGGGAGAAAAAATATGAATAACGAAAAAAACCTTGAGATCGAAAGAAAATTTCTTATAAAGTATCCCGACACCGCCATACTCGAATCCGTAAAGGGAGCCAAAAAGATCGATATTACTCAGGCCTATACCGCTTGCGGCACAAGGCTTCGCAGATGGCAGGATGGGGATATGGTAAGCTATATTAAAACCGTCAAGACCCATATAACCGACCTTACCCGAATAGAAATCGAAAACGAAATAACAAGGGAGGAATACGAGGCGCTTTTAAAGGAAGAGACCTCGAGCCTTAAAAAGACCCGCTACCGTATCCCCTTTGAGGGTCACCTTTTGGAGATCGATATCTTTCCTTTTTGGAAAAATCAGGCCTTTTTGGAAATAGAGCTTCAAAGCGAGGAAGAGACCTTTTCTATCCCCGAATATATAACCGTTATTAAAGAGGTTACCGAGGATAAGGCCTACCGAAACTACGCTCTGTCGAAAAAAATTCCAAAAGAGGAAATTTTTTAAAATTTTTTGAAACCTTTAAGCCTGTCGAAATGTGTTAGGTATGAAAGAGGGTGAGCTCTTGCACAATAACAACCTATGCGGAATGAGTATTGACGAGGTTTTCGAGCGGTATCATACCGCCGTTTACCGACTTGCCTTTGCCCGCACAAAGAATCGATTCGACGCGGAAGACGTTCTGCAGACCGTTTTCTTAAAGCTGATGAAGACCGATACCTGCTTTACCGAGCCCGAGCATATTAAGGCCTGGCTTATTAAGGTCGCGGTCAATACCTCCAAAAACCTTCTTACCTCGGCCTGGAACCGCCTTACCGAGGGTATTAAAGACGACTACGCTATGGACGAGCATAAAACCTTCGAGGTCTATAACGAAGTTTTAAGGCTGCCCGAAAAATACCGAACCGTAGTTCATCTTTACTACTATGAGGGTTACTCCTGTGCAGAGATAGCCGCCATCTTGGAAACTAACGATTCAACCGTAAAAACGCGGCTCAAAAGAGCCCGTGAAAGGCTGGAAACGGCCCTGAAAGGAGAAGATTTCGGTGTTTAAGGATAAGTATAAAAGGGATAACGAAAATATAAATTTAAACGACGCTTCGAAGGAAGCAATAAAGCAAAAACTTTTCGAGGCTCCCGCAAAAAGAAGGATACCCTTTAAGGGAATTATCGCCTCGGCCGTGGCCGCTTGTCTTGTTATCGGTACCGTTTTTGCCGTAAATCAGACTATACCCACCTTCACCGCGGCGCCCGAAAAAACCGTTGTGGCCTCGGTTACCTACGACGATATCTACGATTCTATGAAGGGGATCATAAAGAAGCGTCAGCCCGGCCTGCTTGACAGCCTCGTCGAACTTTTCGGCTTCGGCGGTATGGCTAAGGATTTTGCTCAGGAAAACGAGATGATTACCGAAGACGCAATAATCGAGGGCTCCGCAGGTACCGCCAACGGAACCGACAGCTCAACCACGAACAATCAGGTCGCAGGTGTCGACGAGGCCGATATCGTTAAAAACGACGGACGCTACATCTATTCCATTAGTCAGGGCCGCCTCATTATAACCGATACTAATTCGGGCTCCCCCGTAAAGGTATCCGAAACGAGCCTCGGCGGAAATAACGTTATAAATATGTACGTAAACGGAAACCGTCTTGCAATTATCTCCACCTTTTACGAGGGCTACGGCTCGGAGGAAAAGACCTGCGTCGCCGTATACAGTATCGATAACAAAGCCGCCCCCTTTTTGATGGCTAAGGTGACCCAGAGCGGAAGCTATCATAACTCCCGAATGATCGACGGTACGGTATATCTCCTTTCGAACTACTACGTTTATAAGGATATAATTCACCGCGACAAGCCCGAGGAATACGTGCCCTGCATAAATTCCCGTCCCATCGAGGCCGAATGTATTTCGATGATTAAGGGCTTTGAGCAGCCGACCTATCTCGTGATCTCTGCCGTAGATATTCTTACGGCGCAGTCGACCGAAAAATCTGCGGTGCTGGGCGGTGCAGAAAACGTTTACTGCACCTCGGAAAACCTTTACTATACCTTTACAAGTTATAATTCGGTCAAGAAAGGCAATATTCAAACGACCGAAAATTCCACCACTATAGTCAAGCTTGCTCTATCGAAGGACGAGATCAAAAACGTCGCTACGGGAACCGTCAAGGGCTATCCTTTAAATCAGTTCTCTATGGACGAGTACGAGGGCAACCTCAGAATCGTTACGACAAGTGACGAGACGGTCGTCGAGGAGACCTACTACGGCAACGGCTTTGCCGCCTCCGACAGTATCGTAGGCTCTGTATCAAGCTCCTCCTCAAACTCCCTCTACGTCTTGGACAGCGAGCTTAAGGTTATAGGCAAGCTTGAGAATTTAGCAAAGGACGAAAGGGTATATTCGGTTCGCTTCGATAAAAACGTCGGCTATTTCGTAACCTTCCGTCAGGTCGACCCCCTCTTTACCGTCGACCTTACCGACCCTGAGAATCCTACACTTATGAGCGCCCTTAAGATACCCGGCTTTTCCGAGTATATGCATCCTTACGGCGACGGTCTCCTCTTCGGCTTCGGAAAAGAGGCTACCGAAAGCGGCTCGGTTATAGGTCTTAAGCTTTCTATGTTCGATGTCTCCGACCCCTATAACGTAACCGAGGCCGACTTCGAGCCCATAAACAGCGATTATTCCGACGCCTCCTACGACCATAAGGCGATTATGGTCGATGCCAAGAAGGATATAATCGCCTTTACCGCCTACCGCTACGGAAATAAGGCCGAGCTCTATATCTACGGCTACGATAAGGAGATAGGCTTCGAGCTTAAAAACCGCTCGGTGATCGAGGGTGAAAGCTACCTTACAAACTGCCGCTTCGTCTATATCGGCGACTACTTCTATCTCGTCTCCTCCTTCGGAATTACGACCTTCTCTATGACCGATTTTTCCGAGCTCGGATATTTAGTATTCTAATCTTGTTCGTTTAATTTTGGTCTGCGCCTAATGAGATAGTCCCTTATCTTTTATTTCTGTACTCTAACGGTCTTTCGCCGCACTTGCTTTTAAAAAGATTCGAAAAATAATGCATATCCCCGTACCCAAGGGACTCGGCAATTTCTCCTACCGTCATTCCCGTATCGGTAAGCAGGGTTCTCGCTATCTGCATTTTTCGGTCAAGCTGATAGGAATACGGCGTCATACCGAATTCTCTTCTGAAAAGCTTTAAGCAGTAATCGGGCGAACGGAATATAACCGCCGAAAGCTCCTTGCCGCCGACTATCCTGAAAAGGTTCGAATCAAGATACTTTTTAAGCATAATGGCCTCGCTGCTGTGGTCGGCCATACCCTCGGACTTCTGAAGACGGGAAAAAACCTCAATAAGAATTCCGTGAAATACCGCCTGCATCTCCCCGTCGGTAAGCTCGGAATGAATGGTAACAAGTATTTTTTCAAAAAGCTCCTTAAGCCCGTTGCCGCCGAAAATATGCTTGCCGCTTATCCCGAAATCCTCAATAAGCCGTATGCTTAAGGGGGATGCGTCTATGTTCATAAAGATCTTGGTAAAAGGATTATCCTTATCCGAATAATATTTGTGATCCATTCCTGCCGGAAGAAAATATATCATATCGTGGGTTACGTGGTGCGGCTTACCGTCAAGCACTACGTAACCCTCGCCGTCTATTATATACTCAATAACCGAAACGCCCGACCGCGGTCTGTTTACACAGTAGGTAGTGTCGGGGTAGGTGATACCCGCAAGGGAGATATTTAGAGGGGAACCGTCGGTGGCGGCGGGAAAAGCCTTTCTTACCTCGTTCAAATTGTTTTCCTCACTTTTCAACTTAAAATATCTATGTTTATTTGTGTTTTTTCAATTATAATACAAGTATAACAATATTTCAAGGAGGAATCCTTTTATGAAAATGCGTCCGCCCGCAACCCCCATTATCAATATCGACCCCTATTTTTCGGTCTGGACCGAAAAGTCGGTCCTCGAGAACACCGTTCATTGGACGGGTAAGCCCAATACCATCCGTGGCCGAGTCTTTGTCGACAGTACCGAATACCATTTCCTCGGTCAGAATAACCGTCCTTGGGATAAGCTCCCCGGGACTCCCGATATGGAAATCGAAAGCACCGACTGCGACGCCTATTCCACCTATATCACCTGCAAAAACGAGGCCATCCGCTTAAAGCTTCAGTTTACCTCTCCGACCCTCGTTACCGACCTCTATCTTGCCTCCCGTCCCGTTGCCTACTGTAAGGCCTCCTTCGAGAGCCTCGACGGTAAGGAGCACACCGTTTCGGTAAAATTCGTCTTTTCCGAAGAACTCGTCCTCGAGCATAAAGGGGAGGGAAGAGCCATTGCCGACCCCGTAGAAATCGACGGCCTTACCGCCGTTAAAATGGGCAACGGCAGCCAGAAGGTCCTTAACCGTAGCGGCGACGATATCCGTATCGACTGGGGCTACCTCTATCTTGCCGTAAAGGGTGAGGGTAAAGCGGGTCATACCGTGTTTAACGATATGTATGCCGCCGCGGTTGAAGCCGACCTTAAAAACGAGGCCCTTTTCCTCTTCGCCTACGACGATATCGAAAGTATTCAGTATTTCGGAGAAAATCTGAAGGCTTATTGGAAAAAGGACGGCAAGACCATCGAAGAAGCGCTGGCCGAAGCCGCCTCCGACTATGAAATCACTCTTTCCCGCTGTCAGAAATTTTCAGATATGATAAAGGCCGAAGCCGAGGAAAAGGGAAGCGAAAAGTATGCCGAGCTTTTAATGCTGAGCCTCCGTCAGGTAATGGCCGCTCATAAGCTTGTAGTAGATAATGAGGGCAACAACCTCTACATCTCCAAGGAATGTCACTCCAACGGTTGTGCCGCAACCGTCGACGTAACCTACCCCTCTGCGCCCCTCTTCCTCCTTTATAACGTAGAGCTTTTAAAGGGAATGCTTCGTCCCGTTATGCGCTATGCCGCAACCGACGAATGGACCTTCGACTTTGCTCCCCACGACGTAGGTCAGTACCCCCTTGTAAACGGTCAGGTCTATTGGGTCGACCGCAATCCCGACGGCTCCTGCAAAAAAATTCACTTTAAGGGACAGATGCCGGTTGAGGAATGCGGAAATATGATAATCCTCTTCGCCGCTATTGCCGACGTAGAGGGAAATGCCGATTTTGCAAAGCCTTATCTTGATACTATTAAGCTGTGGAAGGAGTATCTTATAGAATACGGCTTCGACCCGGCCGATCAGCTCTGCACCGACGACTTTGCAGGCCGCCTTACCCATAACGTAAACCTTGCTGTAAAGGCGATAATGGGTATCGCAGGCTATGCCCGTCTCCTTAAAATGCTGGGCGACGATGCCGAAAGCGAAAAGGCTATGGCAAAGGCAAAAGAATACGCCGATTCTCTCATAGTGCGTGCCGCAAACGCTGACGGAAGCTTCCGCCTTACCTTCGATAAGGAGGGAACCTTCTCCCTTAAATATAACGCTATCTGGGATAAACTCTGGAAAACGAAGCTCTTCCCCGAAAGCTTCTATAAGGGCGAGATAGAGCGCTATAAAAAGGAGCTTATGCCCTACGGAGTACCCCTCGACTCCCGCGAGACCTTCACAAAGTCCGACTGGCTCGTCTGGGCGGCCTCCCTTTCCGATAATAAAGAGGATTTTAACCTCCTTACCGACAGTCTCTGGTCGGCCTATAACTCAATGCGTACCTATGTTCCCATGACCGACTGGTACTTTGCCGACATCGCTCAGATGCGCGGCTTCCGCCACAGAACGGTACAAGGCGGCCTCTTCATAAAGCTCATGCTTGACTAAACCTTTAAGACGTGTCTGTTTTTTACGGATACGTCTTTTTTGTTGCAAATTTAATTTGTTTTTATTATAATTACTTATTGGTAAACCAAATCGGAGGTAATAAGAAGTGATAGAATTCGATAAAAACAAAGTGAAGCTCGTGGTTTTTGATCTCGACGGAACCCTCACTCAGCACAGAACCCCCCTCTCCGACGAGCATCGCGCCGTACTCGATAAGCTTTCGAAAAAATATAAGCTCCTTATGGCGGGAGCGGGAATGTGTATGCGAATTTTCGGTCAGATGGGCGAGTATCCTATCGATATTCTCGGCAGCTACGGTATGCAGTACGCCGAATATAACCCCGAAACCAAAACCCTTGAAATCAAGGAGGATAACGTCATTCCCTGCGACCGAGAGTCGATTGAAAAAAGGGTCACTATGCTCCGCAAAAAGTACGGTTTTACCGAGTTTAAGGGCGATAATGTGGAATTTCATTCCTCAGGCTGTGTAACCGTCCCGATCCTCGGAACAAAGGCCGATATAAAGGATAAGCTTTCCTTCGACCCCGACCGTAAAAAGCGTCGCGCAATTTACGAGGAGGTCAAGGCGACCTTCCCCGAGTTTACCGTCTTTGTCAGCGGCTCCTCCTCCTTCGATATGGTCCCCGCCCCCTACAATAAGGCCTATGCCCTCGCAAAATACTGCGATGAAAGTGGAATATCCCATGATGAGGTCGTATACGTCGGCGACGACTACGGCCCCGGCGGAAATGACGAATCAGTCTACCTTGCCGACTTTGGCTACCTCACCATCGACGACTATCGCGACTTCCCCGAGGTCGTAAAGGTACTGCTTTAAAAAAGACCCTGTCGGGGTCTTTTTTTATTAGGGAAAAGGGAAAGGGGAAATGGGAAAGGTTAGGGAAAAGGGCCTGGGGCCTAGGGCCGAGGGCCAAGGGAAGGAGCCTGTGGCGCGGATATATAATTGAAAGTTGAAAGTTGAAAATTGAAAATTAAGAACGGATACCGAAAATAAGACTGCTTCGGTATCCGTCGGCCTTCCCTAGCAGGGAAGGGGGACCGCGACCCGTAGGGTCGTATTTCCGACCGCAGGGAGGAACACCATTTTGCGCCAAAGGCGCAAATATCGTTTTCGTTTGCGGTCGGAAAATGATGTTGCCTTACGGCAAATGATGTTATGCTTCGCATAAATGATGTTGCGACTATCGTCGCAAACGAAACTTTTCCGTAGCGGTGGATGAGGGAAACCCTTTACTTCAAATCCGGACGGGATAACATACAATCCATATTTAATTAAACAATATTTATCTTCGTGCAGTGGACAGTGGACAGAGGACAGTGAACAGTGGACGGTGAACAGAAAAGAGAAATGCCTTCGCCGTGAGTTGCGCCGCGCGCGAGTAAAAAGAGCAACGTATACCGAAAATAAGACTGCTTCGGTATCCGTCGGCCTTCCCTAGCAGGGAAGGGGGACCGCGTAGTGGTGGATGAGTAGAAACCTACTACGCAAAACAAAACGGGAAAATGTCCAAGCTTTACTTTATCAAACGTTAAACTTCGCTCGGGTCGTTGAGGGTCTCGTTGCGACTCGTTCCTCTAGCCGGAGACGGCCCCCTTTTGTCCTTCGGACATTTCCCCCTCCAGGGGGAATTACACTCGGCGGCTCTGAC
>SFWF01000058.1 GCA_004560045.1 bacterium
AAGTAAAATAAAACCGCCACACGGCGGTTTTATTTTTTTCTTCCACCTTGCGGCGGAGGTTTGTCTTTGTGGTTTAGGGAGGAGGGAAAAGGGAGGAGGGAAAACAAATTTATATCTTTCTTACGGGAAATCCCCTTGTCCCTCGTCCCTCGTCCCTAAACCTCAATATTTCCCTCGGCGAAGCCGAAGATGAAAATAAAACCGCCATACGGCGGTTTTATTTTTTAGAGCTCATCTTGACCTGTTCGGCGTTTTGCTTTATGGCGGCGATAAGCTCGTCGACCGAGGAAAACTTCTTTTCCTCCCTTAAAAAGGTATAAAGCTCGGTTTTTACATTTTCGCCGTAGCAGTCGTCGCTATAATCTAAAATAAAGGTTTCGGCCGAGATATAGTCGGTTAAAAATGTGGGACGAAGGCCGATATTGGTTACCCCGTCGTACCTTTTTCCTCTTATCTCAACCACCGTCTGATACACCCCGTTTTTGGGTCTTGCTTTACCCTCGGGATAGAGCTGATTTATAGTCGGAAGACCCCAGGTACGGCCACGCTGATCCCCTTTTACCACCTCGGCGGTAAAGGAGAAGGGCTCGCCCAAAAGCTCGGCGGCTTTTTCGGCTTTACCCTCGGAAATAAGGGCTTTTATATAGGTCGAGGAGACGGTTTTTCCCTCGCTTACGACCTCGGGACACTCATAAAATTCGATTTCCTTTTCATTACACCAATTTTTCAAGAATTCGGTATCGCCCGAAGCTTTTTTCCCGAAACGGTAGTTAAAGCCGCAACAGATCTTTCCGATATCGTATTTATTTGAAAGAAAATTTAAAAATTCCTCGGGAGCAAGGTCCTTAACCTCGAAAAAATCGAGAAAAAGTGTTTCGTCGATACCGAATACCCGAAGCTTATCTTCCCTTTCACGAGGGGTCATAAGGACGCCTTCGGCCTTTCCGGGAATGGAGGAAAAGGTTACGGCAACCGACCTATAAGGACTTTTTACGGCGGCAGAAAGCACCGCTTTGTGTCCTACGTGAACCCCGTCGAACATTCCAAGGGCGATGGCGTATTTTTCAGTCGTCACGTTGTTCCTCCTTTAACAGTGATCAGTGGTCAGTGGTCAGTGGTCAGTGACCGAAATTATAACCACATATCAACATTTTTACTCGTTCCGTTGCTCTATTTTGTTCATTAGAGCATACAACATTTTACTTATTTCTTCGCAAAGCGAAATAGCATTTTGTGCTTTTTCGGCAGATATATAACCAAGTCTCACGCAGATCTGCAGTTGGGTTTTAAGTTCGGATTTTGAACCGTTTGCAATAGATAAAAAATTGAAGAATTCTTTTGTAGTGTGTCTTGATTGTCCTTCTGCTATGTTTGAAGGAATTGAAACGGCGGCTCTTCTCATTTGAGAAGCTAAACCAAAAATTTCATCACTCGGTAAAAGCTTAACTAATTTGTAAACTTCTTCAACCAAATCCATCGATTTTTGCCAAACTATTAAATCTTCATAATAACTTATCATTACGCACAGTTCCTCTCTAATGCTTCTTCGTAACACAAAGCGACCAAACGGCTGTCGTACATATACGTGTCCTCGGTATCCGTCCACTCTCCACAGTCCACTGTCCTCTGTCCACTGCGCGAAGTTAAATATTGTTTAATTAAATATGGATTGTATGTTATCCCGTCCGGATTTGCGATATAGGGTTTTCCTCATCCACCACTACGTGGTCCCCCTTCCCCCAAGGGAAGGCCGACGGATACCGATGCACTTTCGCTTTCTTCACTCTTATTACTCGCGCCGAAGGCGTTACTCTTTTCTGTCCTCTGTACACTGATCACTGACCACTGACCACTGATTTATCACGCATTTAATAGCTATCTGAGCGTTGGCGTTGTCGGCGCAGCCTACACCTAAAAAGGTATCGCCGCATTTAACGCGAAGGAGCTGACCGTCAGAAAAGTCGGAATTTTTAAGTCGTTCGTAGGAAAGCTGACCGCCGTTTGAGAAGCGGACAGCCTGCTTTTCGGTTACCTTTACCTCGGTAAGGTAGGTAAGCGCAGTTTCTTCGGGAAGAATATAATCGGTTACGTTTTCTCTTGTCAGATCGTCAAGGGATACCGCATCCTTAATATCGAAGCCGCCCGTAGCGGTACGGATAAGGTCGGTCATAGTGGCTCCGCATCCGAGAGCCTCGCCTATATCGCGACAAAGAGAACGAATATACGTACCCTTTGAGCAGTCGACCGATATTTTAAAGGCTTCACCGTCAAAGTCTAAAAGCTCGAGGGAGCTTACGGTAATTTCTCTTGCCTCTATATCGACGGTTTTTCCCTGACGGGCAAGCTCGTAAAGACGGACTCCGTCCTTTTTAAGGGCGGAATAGATGGGGGGCGTCTGCATTATTTTGCCTTTAAACGCTTCTAAAGCTTTGAGGAGCTGTTCTCTCGTTACCGAAACACTTTTTTCGGCTAAAACGGTGCCCGTAATATCGCAGGTGTCGGTAGTAATTCCGAGTTTTACGTCGGCTATATAGCTTTTATCGGCGTCCAGCATAATTCCCGCAAGAGCGGTAGCTCTTCCGATAAAAACGGGCAAAAGGCCGGTTGCAAGAGGGTCGAGGGTTCCCGTATGGCCGACCCTTTTCTCCTGCGCAAGCCATTTAAGCTTATTTACCGCCGAAAAGGAGGTTATTCCCTTAGGCTTATTCAGTAGTATAAGACCCTGCATCGGCCGCCTCCAGTGCTTCTTTTACCGCTTCGAGAATTTTCGCCTTGGCTTCGTCAAGGGTACCGATCACGGTACAGCCTGCCGCCGCCTTATGTCCTCCGCCGCCAAGCTTGCCGCATATAGCAGAGGCATCAAGGGGGTCGTAGGTACGAAGGGATATCTTAAACTCGTTTTCGCGGTTTTCTTTAAGGGTTACTCCTGCGAGGACCCCTTCTACCGAGCGGGACATGGGAGGTACTCCCTCCATATCCGAGCGGCTGCAGCCGGTCTCGCGCTGAATCTCTAAGGTAATTGCCATAAGCATACAGCGGTCGTCAAAATGAAACTCGGCTCCGTCAAGGACCCGTTTTTCCATTTCGACCCTGCTTTTCGACTTGGTATCGAACATAATGCGGTTTATCTCGGCCGCATCTACGCCGATCTTATAAAGCTCGGCGGCGATCTCGTGGGTACGGGCGGTAACGTTCTGATATTTAAAACAGCCCGTATCGGTAGAAATTCCCGTATAGAGAGCGTTGGCGATACTGCGGTCGAATTCCACACCAAGCTCGTCCAAGATCTCGTAGATGCACTGCGCCGCGGCGGCGGCATCGGCATCGAGATAAAGACGGCTTGCGTAGCGGGTATTTGAGACGTGATGATCGATATTGAGGTCGATCCTGCCCTCGAAGCGCTCGTAAAGGTCGCCGAGAAGCTTTATATCGGCAACGTCCACCGCGACCACCGTTTCGGGAATAAAGTCGCAGTCTGAGTCGTCGATAAAATAGTCGTATTTATGGGGAATCTCGTCACAGCAGACCACCTGAACTTTTTTGCCTAACTTTTTAAGGCCCATTTTAAGGCCGTAGGCAGAGCCCAGGGTGTCGCCGTCGGGATTTACGTGAGTTAAGACCACGTAGTTATCGTGAGCTTTTAAAAATTCGCAAAGGGAGGCTAAGGTGAGTATTTCACAGCAGTTACTCATCGTCGGCCACCTCTTCCTCCTTTTTATCGAAGGAGTTTACTATTCTCGAAATATTTGCGCTTATTTCGATAGAATCGTCGGCTACGAAGCGAAGCTCGGGCACCTTGCGGAGCTTAAGCCTTGCGCCCAGCTCGCGGCGGATATAGCCCGCGGCGTTTTTAAGAGCCTTAACCGATTCTACGGTTTTTTCCCTGCCTTCAATGGCGCTGACATACACCTTGGCATAGGACATATCCCCCGAAACGTCAAGCTTTACGATGGATAAAAGCTTTGAAACTCGGGGATCTTTAACCTCGCGGAGGATGTCCGAGAGGGCGATCTTAATGTCGGATGTAACACGACCCATTTTGAATCCGGGCATATTATACCTCCTGAATTTTAGTAATCATCCGTAAATATTGGGGACCGGGGAAGAGGGACTGGGGAAAAGGGGAGTACAATTCAGATAAAGCTCATATGAGGATACCCTCTCCCCTATTTCCTTTTCCCCGAAACATTTAATCTCTATATTCTTCCACAATATATGCCTCGAATATATCGCCTTCCTTAATATCGGCGAACTTCTCAAGGGAGATACCGCACTCGTAGCCCTGTGCGACCTCCTTGACGTCGTCCTTAAAGCGCTTAAGGGAGTCGATCTTATCTTCGGCAACGATGATACCGTCGCGGACTACGCGGATGTTGCAGTTACGGGTAACCTTACCCTGGGTAACGTAACCGCCTGCGATGGTACCGACACCCGATATTTTAAAGGTATTACGAACCTCGATGGCGCCGCACTCAACGTCGCGGTACTTGGGAGCAAGCATACCCTTCATAGCGCCCTCGATCTCTTCGATAGCGTCGTAGATAACTCGGTAGAGACGCATATCGACACCGTCGCGCTCTGCGGCAGCCTTGGCAACTGCGTCGGGACGGACATTGAAGCCTACGATGATAGCGCCCGAGGTCTGAGCAAGCATAACGTCGGTCTCGTTTATGCCGCCTACAGCTCCGTGAATGACCTTAACGCGAACCTCGTCGTTGGAGAGCTTCTCGAGAGACTGCTTAACCGCCTCGACCGAGCCCTGAACGTCGGCCTTAACGATAAGCTTAAGCTCCTTAAGCTCGCCCTCGCCCAGCTTGTCGAAGAGGTTATCGAGGGTAACCTTGGATGCGGCGGCATTGGCCTCGTCCTTAGCCTTCTGCTTTCTCTGCTCAACAAGCTCACGTGCAAGACGCTCGTTGGAAACGGCATCGAAGGCATCGCCTGCGGTGGGAACCTCGGTGAGACCTGCGATCTCAACGGGTACAGAGGGGCCTGCTTCCTTAAGCTTCTGACCGCGCTCGTTGGTCATAACGCGGACACGGCCTACGGAAGTACCTGCAATTACGATATCGCCGCTCTTAAGGGTTCCGTTCTGAACAAGGAGGGTAGCGATAGGTCCGCGACCCTTATCGAGACGGGCTTCGATTACGACGCCCTTTGCTTTTCTGTTGGGGTTGGCCTTCAGCTCCTGCATTTCGGCAACGAGGAGAACGTTTTCAAGAAGGGTATCGATTCCCTCGTGGGTCTTGGCCGATACGGGAACGCAGATAACGTCTCCGCCCCACTCCTCGGGAACGAGAGAGTGCTCGGTGAGCTGCTGCTTGATCCGGTCGGGGTTAGCCTCGGGCTTATCCATCTTATTGATGGCAACGATTATCTGAACCTCGGCGGCCTTGGCGTGGTTTATAGCCTCGATGGTCTGAGGCATAATACCGTCGTCGGCGGCAACAACGAGGATAGCAATGTCGGTAGCCATAGCTCCGCGCTGACGCATTGAGGTAAAGGCGGCGTGACCGGGGGTATCGAGGAAGGTTATATCGTGACCTGCGGCGTTAACTCTGTAAGCACCGATGTGCTGAGTAATTCCGCCTGCCTCGCCTGCGGTAACGGCGGTATTACGGATAGCGTCGAGGAGGGAGGTCTTACCGTGGTCAACGTGACCCATAACAACAACGACGGGGCTTCTCGGAAGAAGGTTTTCCTCGGTGTCGGGGGTTTCGTCCATAATCTGCTCTTCGATGGTGACGACAACGGCACGCTCGATCTTGGCACCCATTTCGGTAACGACGATCTCTGCGGTATCGTAGTCAATGGTCTGATTGACCGAAGCCATCATTCCGAGCTTCATAAGCTCCCTTATAACCTCGGCGGCCGTCTTTTTCATAGCGGCGGCAAGCTCGCCGACGGTTATCTCATCGCCGACGGTTACGGTGATGGGGGTCTTCTTGATGCGTTCAAGCTGAATTCTGCGCATCTTCTCGGCCTCGATTTCCTTCTTGGACTTCTCCTGACGGCGGTAGTTCTGAGACTTCTGATTTATCTTCTGCTTTCTCTGAGCATTGTCCTTCATAGAGTTGGCAGGAGCGATATTTTCGTATTTTTCGTTATATTTCTCCATATCGATGTTGGAGAAGCGGGTATCGACGGTGCGGCGCTCGGCAGGACCGCGGTTAGGTGCGGCGCCTGCGGGGCGATCCTCCTTCTTTCTTGCCTCGAAGGGCTTAGGATCGGAGGGCTTATGCTCGACCTTCTTGGGTTCTTCCTTCTTGGACTCAGCCTTTTTGGGTTCGGCCTTCTTGGGTTCGGCCTTGGGAGTTTCCTTCTTGGGTTCAGCCTTGGGAGTCTCCTTCTTGGGAGCAGGCTTAGCCTCCTCGGTTTTACCCTCTGCGGCGGCCTTTGCGGCACGCTTGGCGGCCAATTCGGCCTCCTGAGCGGCCTTTAACTGCTCAAGGATCGCCATCTGAGCGGCAAGATTCTGATCTTTTTTGGCCTTTTTGGCCTTTTCGACCTCCTCGCGGGCGGTCTTACCGGTGGCAAAGTAGTCGTCGAAGCTCTTTACCTCGGTTTTCTTCGTGAGGACGGCGAAAAGAATATTCGTCTCCTCGGGGGTAAGGGAAGCACCGGATTTTTTATCGATTCCGGCGGCGTCCTTTAAAAGTGCGGAGATTTCCTTAACGTTCATTCCGAAATCAGCCGCAGCTGCGTTGATCTTATATTTCTCCATCATGGGCAAATTCCTCCTGTTTCTTAAGTACCGCGGATGCGAAGCCCTCGTCGTTTACGGCGACGATTCCGCAGTTTTTACCAAGTCTTCCTGACAGGGTGGTTTTATCGGTATTTTCGAGTTTAATAACGGGTATCCGTTTTTTATCTGCTTTAAATTTAAGCTCTTTTATGCTTTTTTCGGAAATATCGTTGGCCACGAGTATAAGCCTCGCCTTTTCGGTATCGATGGCAAACTCGGTAGCGTGGGTTCCGAAGGAAAGCTTCCCTGCCTTAGCGGCAAAGCCTAAAAGAGAAAGAGCAGGATCATTCATTAGCCTTTAGCTCCTTTTCTACGGCGGCTACGGTCTCGTCTGAAAGCTTTTGACCGAAGGCGCGCTCGAAGCTTTTTCTTTTTACCGCCATATTAAAGCAGTCGACAGATCGGCAGATATACGAGCCTCTTCCGTTTTTCCTTCCCGTAAGGTCAAGGGAAATTTCACCCTCGGGAGAACGGACAACGCGTACAAGCTCGGACTTCGGCTTCATTTCGCCGCAGCCGCCGCACTGACGCAGGGGTATTCTTCTTTGCTGCATATCTATTCCTCCGTTTAATACTTATAAACTTTTATTCGTCCTCGCCGTAGAAGCCGCTTTCGGGACGGATATCTATCTTCCAGCCGGTAAGCTTGGCGGCAAGGCGAACATTCTGACCCTTGTTACCGATAGCAAGAGAAAGCTGTGAATCGGGAACGGTGACCTTGGCGGCCTTGGGGTCCTCACTTAAAATTTCGACCGATACGACCTTTGAGGGAGAAAGGGCCTCGCTGATGAAGGCGACGGGGTCGTCGGAATACTTAACGATATCGATCTTCTCGCCCGAAAGCTCGCTTACTATCGTATTAACGCGGGCTCCCTTGGGGCCTATGCAGGCGCCGATAGGATCGATCTCGGGGTTTGCGCTGTATACGGCAAGCTTGGTACGGGAGCCTGCCTGACGGGAAACGCTCTTGATTTCAATAGTACCGTCGAATATCTCGGGAACCTCAGTCTCGAAAAGACGCTTAACAAGGCCGGGATGAGTACGTGAAAGCATTACCTTGGGTCCCTTTTCGGTCTCCTTAACGTCAACGACGTATACCTTTACGTGGTCGCCCTCGTGAAGCTCCTCACCGGGAACCTGCTCAAGCTTAGGAAGGGTTGCTTCGCTCTTGCCGATGGTAACTGCGGCATTGCCCGTCTTGGGGTCGATGCGCTGAATAACGGCGGTAAGAAGCTCGCGGTTATGCGACTGAAACTCGGAAAGGGTCTGACTTCTTTCTACGTCGCGGATTCCCTGACGGATAACGTGCTTTGCGGTGGTGGCGACGATACGTCCGAACTGACGGGTGTCCATTTCGATCTCGACAAACTCGGCGTCGGCCTTTGCCTTATACTGTGCCTTGGCCTCGTCGCGGAGTATCTGAGTTCTGGGGTCCTCAACCTCGTCTACGATATCCTTGCGGAGAACTACCTTGAAGATCTCGTTTTCGCAGTCGATGGTGCAGGTTATGTTTTCGGTGGTTCCGTAGTCCTTACGAAGGGCTACTACGATAGCGGCCGAGATCTTTTCGGCGATGTACTCGGCGGGGATTCCTTTTTCGGCCTCCATAAACTTAAGGGCCTCAAAAAATTCCTTGGACTGATTCTTTACTGATTTTGCTGTAGCCATTTTTCTTTATACCTCCATACAAATATTTGCAGTGTTTAAAAATCTATATCATCGAGCTTTATGAAGGAAATTTCGCTTCTTAAAAACTCGGTGTCTTTGTCGTCGATGCTTACTACTACGGCGTCTTTATTTCCCGAAACGAGGGTTCCGAAAAATTCTTTAACTCCGTCCTTTGCCTTATAAAGCTTAAGCTTTACCTTTTCGCCTGCGCATGCCTCGAAATGAGCCTCGCGGGTCAGTTCTCTTTCAAGACCGGGCGAGCAGACCTCTAAATAGTAGGACTTATCTATCGGGTCGGCCTCGTCGAGGATGGGGTCGATGGCGTGGTGAACGCTGGTGCAATCGTCAATAGATATGCCGTTTTCGCCGTCGATTATGACCCTTAAATACCAGTTTGCGCCCTCTTTTACGAAACGCACGTCCCAAAGGGAGACGTTTTGCCCTTCGACGGTATCTTTTATAAGAGCAAAGACCTTATCGGCTACCGAAACTGCCATAAAAAACACTTCCTTTCACAAAAACAGAAGAGCGGGCGTAGCCCACTCTCCTTTAAAATTCGTATTCTTACACTGATAGTATAACCTATATATAAAG
>SFWF01000059.1 GCA_004560045.1 bacterium
AGACCGACGACCCGCATGTTTTTATAAAAGAATGGATTACAGAGCGCGCTCGACCTTGTTGCTGCGCAGGCAACGCGTGCACACGGTCATGCTCTTGGGAGCGCCATTCACGAGAACTTTGACCTTCTGCGTGTTCGGAGCCCAAGTGCGGCGCGTCTTGCGGTTGGAGTGGCTCACGTTGTTGCCGTAAACGACGCCCTTGCCGCAAACCTCACAAAACTTTCTCATACTCTATCACACCTCCTTCAAGGGTATGTCACATCAAAACACATGAATTATAGCACCCTTTCCCGCAAAACGCAAGTGGGCTGCGTGTAAAACTTCTGCAATTCAGAGAATTTTTTTCAAAATCCGGGAAATATGAAATTTATCTTCTTGACAATGAACATGATGCGGAACTGATTGGGACGACTGATGAGTTGACCTTTGACATGAAGCCAAACACATGTGTGTTAGTCAAAGAAATAGTATAGACAACACTTAAAATTCATTGCGAGGGATAATATTGTGATTAATGTTGATGTCAATATCATAAACAGGCCTTATTGGCATCTTTTCTTCCTGTAATATATAAAAAAACAAAAGCTGCGGCATACGAAAACATTTCCACAGCTTTCGGACCGTAATCAAAAGGACAAATTGGTTTTGGAACCAAAATTAGTCCTTAAGAGTACGGTCCGTTTGTTTATAAAAACTCAAGAGCCAGCGCCAAGGTTTTTTTGGGGGAGGAGGCGCTGTCGATAACGATATCGGCTACCGATTCGTAGATGGGTTTGCGGTAGTTATAGCGGGCGATTATATCCTCTTTGCCGCCTGCGGTAAGGGGTCGGGTCTTGTCCCCCGAAATTCGGCGAAGGGTCTCCTCTATTCCGCAGTCCAGCAGAATAAGGGTTCCCGCCGCCTTAAGATAGGGGTGATTAGCCTCGTTCGCCGCAAGACCGCCGCCAAGGGAGATTATATAGCCCTCCTTTTCGGAAAGCTCCTTTATAAGCTCGGTCTCAAGATGCCTGAAATAGGCTTCGCCGTCGGTAGCGAAAATTTCGGAAATGGCTCTTCCCTGCCTTTTTACTATCTCCTCATCGGTATCGATAAGGGGCATACCGAGGGCCTCGGACAAGCCCTTTGCAAGGGTGGTCTTGCCGCTTCCCATAAAGCCGCAAATTATTATGTTTTTCATTTACCGAACACCCTTTCAAGCTCTTTTGCCGATCTTTCGATTACGGTTGCGGCCTCTTCCCTCGTAAACTCAACACCGAGTCCGTGGGTCTGACCGCGCATAGCCTGACATACCAGCATCGAAAGGCCTCCGCCGCAGACCTTACCCTTTTCCTTTGCTATTTTTAAAAGCTCGGTATCGACGGGATTATAAACTATATCGTAAACCTGCTTAAAGAGGTCGACCTGCTCGGCTGTTATGGGGGAAACGCCCACCTTCGGGTACATTCCTACGGGGCTTGCGTGAACGAGGAGGTCGTAGGCTTCGGTTATTTCCTCGTTAGTTACAAGCCTTATCCTTTTGCCGTTTTTGTCGGCAAGCTCGGCCACTACGGGCTCGGCCTGAGCCTTTCGGTCGGCGGTAGTTCCCACAGTTACCTCACAGCCCGCCTTAAGGCTTTCGGTTATAAGGGTACGTGCGGCGCCGCCGAAGCCGTAGACCAGGACCTTTCCTTCAAGGGGTATTCCCGAAAACTCCAGACCCTTTAAAAATCCGTAGGCGTCGGTATTGTAGCCGTAAAACCTTCCGTCCCTTTTAACGACGGTATTTACCGCGCCGTATTCTGCGGCAATCTCGTCAATATGATCACAGCAGGACATAATTGCGATCTTATGTGGAATAGTTATATTAAAGCCGTCGAGCTTTGAGAGGGTTTTCGAAAACTCCTCCTTAAGTCTTTCGGGAGGGATCTCATACTTTTCGTACTCGGCCTCGATCCCGCGAAGTCTGAAAAGTTCTTTTTGTATAAAGGGCGACATACTATGTCCTATAGGGAAGCCTATTACACCGAATTTTTTCATAAATTTCATCACCTTTTTGTTAAAAAAACAACAAAACTGTTGACAAAATCACTTTTGCAACATATTATTTGTTTAGGTTATTTTTGATTTTAAACTACTATACCACAAAACGCACCGAAATTTCAACCGTTTTGCGTGCGCAAATCAATAAGGAGAATGTTCAATGATTTTTGAGAAACTTACCGAGATCCTGGCTGAGCAGCTTGCCGCAGATCAGGAAACCATGACCTTAGACACCAAGATCGCCGAAGAGCTCGGCGCCGACAGTCTCGACCTCGTAGACCTTCTTATGTCCATCGAAGACGAGTTCGGCGTAGAGATCCCCGACGAGGAGGTTGAAAACCTTCACACCATTGGTGACGTCGTAGATTACATCTCTAAGAATACCGAGGAATAATCTCAAAAAAACCTTACGGCTCAGTCTTAAGACTGAGCCGTATTTTTTATTCGGTAACGGTTTGATTGGTGTTTTCGGAGCTATCGGTAGAGCCGTCGCCGTTCTCCCCGTCGGTAGGCTCGGATATGGGAACGTAATAGAGGGTTACGGTCTCGGTGGTAGAAACCTCCTGACGGGCGGGGATGGTGGTGCGGCAAACGCAGCCCTCGGGTACCGAGTTGTCGTTCTCGCGACGTTCAAGAATGTTAACGCTGAAAAATCCCATCTCTAAAAGCTTTATTTTAGCGTCCTCAAGGGGAAGTCCTATAAGGTTGGGCATTTTTACCTTTTCGGAGCCAAGGCTTATTTTAACCTTGATCTCGGCGCCGCTGGGCTTCTTGGTTCCGGCCTTTATAGACTGCTCACAGATAAGTCCGCGTCCGATCTTGTCGGAATATACAGAGCCTGCAACGACTACGGTGAACTTTCCTTCGCTTTCGAGCTCGGCTTGGGCGTCACTGAAGGATTTGTTGGAGAGATCGGGGATGATGAAGGTGGGTACGCCCTGAGCGATTCCCGAGCTGTCCTCCTCCTCAAAGCCCGAGGCTACGTCGGAGGCGGTGGGGTTGTTGGTGGTGTCGGTATCCTTGCCGAAAATTCCGTCGTAAAGACCGGGAACGAACAAAAGGGCAAGAAGTATTCCGATAACGAATATAGCGACGGTTATAAGGGTCGCAATAAGGGCATATTTAGCTCCCGAGGCCTTTTTGGGCTTGGGCTCTTCCCCTGCCTTAATGTCTCCGAGGACAACGGTGCCCGAGGATACGGCCTCAAGCATACGGTAGAAGCGGTCGGCCGAGGGAACACGCTGTGACTTGTCGACCTTAAGGGTATTGGCGATAGCAACGAGCACTCCGCGGGGAACGCTTTCGGCTACCTTTGCGGGGATAGAAAGACGGTCGTTGGAGAGACGGTCCTTAGCGTCGGGCGGGGTAACTCCGATTATACAGCGGAAGATGACCGCACCTAAAGCGTACACGTCGCAGGAGGGACCGAAATCATCGTTTTCAAGATACTGCTCAGGGGCAGCGTAGCCGGTAGAAAGGCTCGATAAGAACTCGGTATGCTCTACCCTTACGTCCTTAATGCAAAATCCGGTAAGACGAAGCCTTCCGTCGCGGCCGACGATAATATTATCGGGAGAAATTCCTCTGTGAACTATTCCCGCCTCGTTCAGCTCGGCAACGGTAGAGATAAGGGGCATAAAGAGGGGCTTGACCTGCTCCCACTTTAAAACTCCGCCGTTTTTGATAAGAAAAGCCTTAAGAGTCGTACCCGAAACGGTAGAAACTACCGAATAGGCCGTTCCGCCCGACTCAAAGCTATCGACAACGCGGAGAACGGCGGTGGATTCGGGTAGCCTTTCGAGGCTCTTTGAAAGCTCGTTAAAGGCTTCGAGCCCTCTGTTAAAGGCAAGGGCCTGACCCTCGGCGGGGGTTACGGTTATGCGGTCGTCGCTTCGTACCGCAATTCCCTCGGGGAAATATTCCTTAATATTTACGACGGCATTAGCGTCGTTGTCCCAGCCGATATAGGTAACGCCTTCGCCGTTTTCGTCGATGACGCGACCGAGAAGATAACGGTTTGCGTTAAGCCAGGTGCCTACCGCAAGATGAGCGGTATTATTGTCCTCAGAGCTGTCGTAACCGCATATAGGGCAGACCTTTTCGCCGCCGTTATCGTTCATACAGCCGAGGCAAAGTCTATCTGTATTTACCATAAAATTACCTCCGGTAATCTATATTCGAGCATATTATATCACAAACTTTAAAAAATAGCAACAAAGGGAATTTTAAAAGAAATAGTTTTTTCAAACATATAGTTTTTATAACTTTTTCTCTGAACCTTTAAGCTTATCCTACTCCCCAAGGGGTATTATTTTATTGAACACGCAGGTGTGGATGGGGGTGACGGCGCGGTCCTCGTGCATGGCGCCGAAATACCACTTTTTAAAGCTACAGCCCGCTTCTATCTCCTCGAAATAGCCGTTAAGCTTATTGAGTCGGTCGACCTCTCCGCCGCGCAGGAGCATTGCGCTCTTGACCCTCTTCGGCGGCTCGTGGGTGATGATATAATCCACCTCACAGCCGACCTCGTCAAGCTTTGCGGCGCCCTCGGCCATCTCGCGGGGGGTCGGAAGCTCTTCCTTCCAGTAAAGTCCCTGCTCGGCGCGGATATCCTTATCGGTGGATTCTCCTCCGCCGAAGGTGAAAATGCTCGTCCCGTCGATGCTGAATATCTGACCCCGCATAAGGTGAAGGAGGTTTCCGTGAATACGGTGAACCATTCCGCCCTTCCAATAGGTCTCGCGGCAGGCGTTTATCTTATCGAAATTTTCGTGGGTTCCGTCGACGAAGCAGACGGTGAATTTTCGGCTTCCGAGGTATTCAACCGCCTCTTTTTCAAACCTTCCGCCGTTCCATATATAGCCGAAATCGCCGCAGACAATAAGAATATCCCCTGCCTTAAGCTTGCGCCACTCTTTACCGTAAAGGCGGTCTTCCGCTCCGTGCATATCTCCGGTTACGTAGATCATAACTTTTCTCCCTGAAAATAATATCTTTTGCTTTTAATTTAGGAAATAATATTGTATAATTATTACGTATGTTCATATTATACTACATTTGTGAGGATTTTGCTATGAAAAAAATACTTATCTCGTTAATTTTGACCCTCAGCATAATTTTTTCAGGGATTTTTGCCCTTTCGGCCTCGGCCTATAACATAAACGAATATGAAATGCATCATAAGGCGGGTATGCTTATAAGTATGGACACCGGCGACGTTTTATACGAGAAAAACGCCGACGAAAAGGTCTATCCCGCCTCCATAACCAAGCTTATGACCGCTCTTGTGATGGTCGAAAATATATCTGACCTCGAAAACACCAAGATTCCCTATACTCTGGAGGCGCATCAGAAGATCTTAGGCACCGGCTCGGTTGTTCTTAACCTTAAGGTGGGCGAGGAGATAACCGCCAAGGACGCTCTTGCGGCTCTGCTTATCCCCTCCTGCGGAGACGTTGCCTACGCTATTGCCGAATACGTCGGCGGTACTACCGAAGGCTTCGTTGATATGATGAATGAAAAGGCCAAGGAGTTAGGCCTCGAAAACACTAATTTTACCAACCCCGTAGGCCTTCACGACGACGAGCTTTACACCACCGCAAGGGATATTTATAAGCTGGCCTCGGTTGCCTTTGAAAACGAGAACATTTTGGAGGTCATCTCCAAATCCCGCTATACCGTCGCGGCTACCAATATGTCGGAAGAACGCACCATCGTCACCTCCAACTTTATTATAAATATGAATACCAACGTTTATTATAAGTATGCCATCGGAGGAAAAACCGGCTTTACCGACGAGGCGGGCCGCTGTCTCGTATGCCTTGCGTCCTACGGCGGATATAACTATATGTCGATAGTTATGGGGGTCGAAAATTCTCCCGGGGTAGGTAATCACTTTATCGATACGGCAAATATGTTCCGCTGGGCCTTCAACAATTTCGAATATAAAACCCTTTTCGGGAACACTACCCCCGTGGCCGAGGCCGAGGTGACCTTAGCCAAGGATACCGACTTCTTTACCGTCTGCTTCGAAAACGGACTTAAGGCTCTGCTTCCGAAGGACGCCGACGAATCGACCATGGATTATAAAATTCATCTTGATAAAGACTCCTTCGAGGCCCCTATCTCGAAGGGTCAGAAGGTCGGTACAGCCGATATCTACTACGCAAACGAAAAGATAGGAACCCTTAATCTCGTCGCGGCGCAGAATGTCGAGGCCTCGGGCTTTAAGGTATTTATGAAATCGATTGGCAATTTCTTTACCTCCGCCGGAGTAAAGACAGTATTTCTCGTTTTAGGGCTTATCATCGGCCTTATAATTATCATTCTTATAATCTGGATCGCCGTTTTAAACCTCGGCCGAAAGAAAAATCGCAAGGTCAAATACAGAAAGCTCTCCAAAAAAGAGCTTCAGGAGCTTGAGGAGGATAAATAATTATGTTTAAAAAGCTTGACAGCTTAATCGACCGCTTTGCCGAGCTGGGCATCCCCGCCTACGACTGCATCGTTATGAAGGACGGGGAGGTAGTCTACCGCAGAATGGGCGGCTTCTCCGACTACGAGGGCAAGGTCCCCGTAAACGGCAAGGAAAGATATAACATCTATTCGGCCTCAAAGCCCATTACCTGCGTTGCCGCACTGCAGCTTTTGGAGCAGGGAAAATTTAAACTCACCGACAAGCTGTCCGACTATATGCCCGAATTTGAGAATATGACGGTTAAGACCGAGCAGGGACCCGTCCCCGCCGAAAAGCCCATTTATATAAAGGACCTTTTCACAATGACCTCGGGCTTCGACTACGGCGTAGGCTGGCCGGTTCGTGAAAGGATGAGAAAAGAGGGCCCCTGCGCTACCCGTGAGGTAATGCGTGAGTTGGCAAAACAGCCCCTCCCCTTTCAACCGGGAAAAGAATGGCAGTATGGCCTTTCCCACGATATTTTAGCCGCCCTCGTCGAGGTGGTTTCGGGCAAGCGCTTCGGCCTTTATGTTAAGGAAAATATTTTCGACCCCCTCGGTATGAATAACTCCACCTTCCTGCTCCCCGAGGAGGAGCTCGCTACCCTCTGTGCCCAGTATCGCTATGACTCCGAGAAAAATGAGTTTGAGCCCGTCGGCCCCGAAATATGCGACTATAAATACGGCGAGCTCTACGAGAGCGGCGGCACAGGCTGTATCTCCACGGTGGAGGACTACATAAAATTCCTCGAGGCGCTGAGGGTCGGCGACGTGATCCTGAAGAAGGAGACCACCGAGCTTATGATAAGCAATATGCTCACCGAGGAGCAGGCAAAAACCTTCTGGAAGGCAGAAAACTATAACTACGGACTTGGCGTCCGCTGTCCTAAAGAGGGCAAAAGCTTCGACTACGGCTGGGGCGGCGCCGCAGGAGCCTTTCTGATGGTTGACCCCACAAACGGCATCACCGCCTACTACGCTCAGCACGTCCTCTCCTCCCCCAACGGCCCCCTCCGCGACGCCCTCGCCCCCACCATCTCAGGCATCTACGCCTCCTCCGCCCTCCCCGAAACAAAACCGATTTCGGAGGAGATTTTAAAGAAGTATTTGTAAAAGAAAAGCCTTTTAATTGTTTGGAGATTTTATATGGAAATCAACAAAATTGATATAAAAGAAAACGCAATAAAGGATATAGATACAAGCATTCTTCGTTTTTTACTTAAAGACAAAACAACTCGAAAAAATATTATTTGGGCTACCGACGAGTATTTGTCTTATGGCGAAGGATATAGTTTTTTTGACGAAATAACCATACAGTCAATTACCGGATTTAACGGAGATATAATCCGACCTCGCACCGAAAAAAGCAAAGAAAGCCAAAAAGACCGATCGAAGTCCAAGGCCGAGGTGTTTACTCCCTCGTGGGTTTGTAACAAGCAAAACAATCTTGTGGATAATGCATGGTTTGGATATGAGAACCCATTTAACATTGAGACAAATAACGGTTGGATAACCCGCGAGGAAAAAGTTGTTTTTCCAAACACCAAAGGAAAAACGTGGAAAGACTATGTAAAAGCGAACCGTTTGGAGATATCTTGCGGTGAAGCTCCGTATCTTGCAAGTCGTTACGATACCGTAACCGGCAATATGATTCCCGTAAAGGACCGAATAGGATTACTTGATAGAAAATTGCGGGTTATATCGGAAAATGTAGATTCAGAGCCAGAATGGGTTCAGTGGGCCATCAAAGCTGTACAAAGCATCTATGGTTATGATTGGCAAGGAGATAACGTATTACTTACCCGTGAGAACATTTTATACACCTTTGCCGAACATTACGAGTATAAATTCACAGTACCGGCAATTAAAGAGTATCTTATACAGATTGCAAAAATCGTAGCATGGAACATCTGGCAGATGGACGGTATTAAATTCGTAGTACCAAACAGTTGCCAACCCGAAGAATCTCTCCAATTATCATTTGAAGATGTCCCCACCGTTTACGAGGAATGTAGAGGGTGTGCAACGAATGACCACAGCAAGCACAACGGCGTCTATTGCAGAACCTATGACTGGTCACACAATGCCTCTGTTGAGTTCTACTCTTTCATAAAGAAAGGGGCACTATATCATGGCTAAGTTCGAATCAACTGCTAAATATAAGCTCATATACATTTTTGAAGTTCACGATGAAAATCATAAAGGACTATTAAAGATTGGCGATGCAACTATCGATTGCAAAGACCCTTCATTACTTGTTCCTAACTGCAAAGCGTTAAACGATGCGGCAAAAGCCAGAATAAACAGTTACACTCAAACTGCAGGTATAGCATATCATCTTTTATATACCGAACTTGCATTGAAGAAGGTGAACTTTGGGGAAATGGTTGCACTTGCATCATTTAAGGATACCGATGTCCATGATGTACTGCTGAATTCCGGTAAA
>SFWF01000009.1 GCA_004560045.1 bacterium
CGAGATAATATCCCGTAACAAAGAACATAAGATTCAAAAGTATATCGATATTCAGAAGTGGGACTATCTTATAACCGATAACGAAAACGTTGACAAATTTTTCGAAACTGCCTTTCTCTTCCCGAAAAATAAGATTCTTTCCTGCGGCTATCCTAAGGTAAAATATCTTTGCGATAATAAAAACGATCTTGCGCTGAAGGCCGAAATCAAAGCGAAATATAATATACCCGAAGATAAAAAGCTTGCTGTTTATCTTCCGACCTGGCGTGATTATAACTACGGCAAAACCGATAATTTCGATAAAGCTTACCTGCTCGATACCGCCCTTTTGGAAGAAAAACTCGGGGCAGAATATACGGTTATTTTTAAGGATCATTTTTATATGAGCTCTGCATCCGACGCTAACCGCAATATGGATACCCAGGAGCTTTTGCTTATAGCCGATTTCCTTATTACCGACTATTCCTCGGCTATGTTCGACGCTTTTGCCATCGACCTTCCCGTCGTAATCTATGCCGACGATTTTGAAAAATATCAGAAGTCCCGCGGAGTTTATCCCGAAATTTGGAAAGAACTTGCCCCCTACGTTGCGGGAACCGTCGAAAACGTCGCCGACATAATACGCAACTATGAGTTTAACGCTTCGTATCAGCACATCAAAGATACCTACTGCTTTAAGGACAACACCGCTAAGCTTAAAGAGCTTATCGACGGTATCCTTTCTTAAAGCAAAATTAAAGTTTTAAAAGCCCGAAAAGCTTACTACTGTTCGGACTTTTTGTCACGGGAGGAAAAATTATGTCATTCAGGCCGATATTGCGTTTTGGAGTTATGAGCGATGCTCATTATACCGAGGAGCTTTCCTACAGAAGGGAGCATTTTAAAAACGCCATAGAGACCATGTACCGCTATGCCGACGGGCAGGAATATAGCGGCGTTGATGCTCTTTACGTTGTAGGCGATTTTGCCGACACGGGAACAACGGAGCAGATGAAAGCCTTTAAAGAGGATATGGACAAATACCTCAGAAAAAGCACCCTGCCCGTAATAACACTTGCCAATCACGAGCTTCACTATACCGATAGCGAAGAAAAGGCCCTCGCCGATTTTGACTGCATTTTCGGTATGAAGACCGATCGCCACAAGGTTATAAAGGGCTATCATTTTATTTCGGTCACAACTACCCGCGACGAGGGTGAGTGGCACGATTCCTTCGATTCTGCCAAGCGGGAATTCTTAAAGACCGAGCTTAAAAAGGCCGCGGCAGACACCCCGAATAAGCCTATTTTCGTTTTTCAGCATCCCGGAGTTATAAACACAACTCCCGGAGCTGCCTACGGAAACCTTTGGATCTATGACGAGCTGGCCGAGCACCGAAACGTTATTGATTTTTCAGGTCATTCACACCTTGCCGCAAACGACCCCCGCGAAATTCACCAGAGGGATTTTACCTCGGTCACCACGGGCAGCACCGCATATATTGATCTCGGCACTGATTGGCTCTATAAAAGCCTTGGAGTCAGGGGCTATACCGATAAAAACTTTGCGCAAATGCTTATCGTAGAGGTAGACGAAAAGGGCCTCGTTTTGGTTAAATATATCGATGCCGAGAGGTCGGCCGTTATTACGACCGAAAGGCTTATCGACCTTAATAATTTCACCTACACAGACGACCGCACCGCTCCCCCGCCGACCTTTGATAACTGCGCTTCTGCCTCCCTTAAAGCGACGGACCGTAAGCTTCATTTAAGCTTCTCTAAAGCCTCGGGCGAGGTATGGTATTACGAGGTTAAATTTTTAAATTCCTCGGGCGAGGTCCTCTATGAAGAGAATATCCCCGCCGACTACGCATCGGCAGAGCCAAGGGAAATTTTCGAACTTACCTTCGAGGAAATACCCGACGGTATCGCCTCGGCCGAGATAAAAGCCGCAGGCTTTTTCGGAAATATTTCAGATTCGATTGGAGTAAAATTATGATTTCAAGAATTGTAAACCGAGACGGTAACCGATTTTTTGAAATTGGCGGCAAGGAATTTGTGCCTGCCGCCTTTCGCTCCTTTCGCCCCACTCCTGCCAATGTTTCCCTTTTCTACCGAAACGGAGTAAGGCTTTTCCAAATGCAGATAAGCGGCGTAGACAACAGTCTGTCTGTCCCCTATTCTGCCTATGGCGGAGTTTGGGTAGGCGACCATGAATATGATTTTTCCGCCTTCGACCGTCAGATGGAAATGTTTATGCGGTTCGCGCCCGACGGCTATTTTATGATTTTCGCCGTTTTGGATATGCCGACTTGGTGGCGAGAGAAGTATAAGCCCGATGCCTACTCCTTTTACGAGCTCGGCAACGCATGTCTTGAGAAAAAATGGGTGGAGGATGCCTCGGATTACCTGAGAGAGCTTATTACCTATGCCGAAGAAAAATACGGCGACAGGATTTACGGATATGCTTTTGCCGCAGGCGGCTCTAACGAGTGGTTTTTAGGACAGATTCCCCCTAACGAGAAGCGTGCCGAGGCATTCAGAGCCTATTTAAACGACCCCGATGTACACATTCCCACCCACGAGGAAATAAAGGATAAGAGCCTTCCTACTCTGCTCGACCTTGACAGCGTTCTTTTTAAATATAACCGTTTCTGCGCCGAGCTTGCCCCCGACCTTATTCTCGGATTTTCGGCGGTCATTCAGGAGGTTTTAAACCACCGCAAAATTGTCGGCGCTTTCTATGGCTATACCATGCTTCCCATCGGTTGGGTAAATCAGATGGGCATCACAGGCTATGAACGGGTTTGGAAAAGCGGAGATATAGATATGATATTCTCCCCTGCCGCGTACTATAACGCCCGCAATCTAAGCGGGGTAAGCACCTACCAGGTTGCAGTAAACTCATTAGAGCTTGAAAACAAGCTTTACCTTCACGAAATCGACCACAGAACCTATCTTGCGGAATATCCCCTCGATAATTCTTATATGATGCATACCGAGTATAAGGACGAGGCCGAAACCCTTATAGTTCTGCGCCGTGAGCTTTGCGCCGCCGCCGCAAAGGGTGGTGCTCTTTGGTGGTTCGACTTTTTCGGCGGATATTATGCCTCGCCGGGACTTGAAGCCGAGCTTCGGCTTCAGATGGGAATTCTTAAAAGGCTTTCTAAAATGCCCCGTCAGAGCGTTTCGGAAATTGCGGTTTTTATTGATCCTAAATCCCTTAACCATATGAAAGATCAGACCGCAATGCCCTTTGATTTCACCCGAAAAACAAGGGATGCCCTTAACGAGTGCGGCGCACCCTATGATTTATATAATCAGAACGACTTGACCCGTATCGACACCGAAAAATATAAAATGTTCGTATTTATAAACGCTCTCGAAGTTTCGGACGAGGTTAAAGCGACCATTTCCGAAAAGCTCGGGGACAAGACGGTGGTATGGATGTATGCCCCGAATCTCTACAGCGGCGGCATCGATGAGGTCTGCCCCATAGGACTTCGTGAAAAGGCCGACAGCGAGGCTAAGATCGAATATAAGGGCGAGGTTTTCGGCTTTACCGACCCTGTGGCACCTATGTTTGAGGTCGACGATAAGGATGCCGAAATTCTTGCCTGTTATCAGGACGGTGCTCCTGCCTGCGCTAAAAAGGGCAACCGTTATTATATCGCCACCGCCAAGGCAACCCCTGCCCTCTGGCGGGATATCGCGAGGGAATCAGGAGTTCATATCTATACCGATAAAAACGCCGCTCTTTACGCCGACTCGCGGTTTATCGCCCGTCAGACAATGCTTGAGGAGGACATCGAGCTTGACCTGCCCTTCGACTGCGTTTTGGAAGAGGTTTTCGACGGCGGAATTTACAAAACCGAGAACAAAAAGCTCCGCTACAAAGCCAAAAACGGCAAGACGAAAATGTTTATAATAACAAAAAGGCTATAAAAAACGGCTACGATATCGTAGCCGTTTTTTAGGGAAATGGGAAAGGGGAAATGGGAAAGGTTAGGGACGAGGGCCGCAGTGGACAGTGGACAGACGGATACCGAAATAATTCAGGGACGAGGGCCTGGGGCCTAGGGAAGAGGCAAGCGGCGCGGATATATAATTGAAAATTGAAAGTTGAAAATTAAAAACGGATACCGAAAATAAGACTGCTTCGGTATCCGCAGGCCTTCCCTTGGGGGAAGGGGGACCGCAACGCGGTGGATGAGGGAACCCTATAAATAAAGACCAAACGGGAAAAGATGTGAATTTTAAATGAGTATAGCGCATAATAAAAAGCTCGTAAAAAACGCACAGACCCTCAGAAAGAATATGACCGACGAGGAAAAACATCTTTGGTATGATTTTCTTAAAAAGTTACCCTTTACCGTAAACCGACAGAAAAACATAGGAAACTATATAGTTGATTTTTATATTAATTCAAAAAATGTAGTTATAGAGCTTGACGGCTCACAGCATCTTAGCGAAGAACACGAAAAAAACGATAAAAAAAGAGACGCAGAACTTAATAAATTAGGACTTCAAGTAATCAGATACACGAACGACGATATAAAAAAGCATTTCTACGAGGTTTGTACCGAGCTTGCAGAGGTTCTCGGTATTAATATTGAAGATATAAAAATAGAAGCTTAAAGCTTATCCCGCGAAGCAGAGTGGAATAGGTTTCCCTCATCCACCGCTACGCGGTCCCCCTTCCCCCAAGGGAAGGCCGACGGATACCGAGGCAATTTATCGGGAGGTTGTAGGGGAGGGGCTCTCAATAAATCCCTAACCGCACCCATCTTAGGGCGGTTTTTTCTTCTGCGTGCCGCAGAGGTTTAGCTTTAATGGTTAGGGACAAGGGAAAAGGGAGGAGGGAACACAAACTTATATCTCTCTTACGGGAAATCTCCTCTTCCCTTGCCCCTTTTCCCTAACCTTTCCCATTTCCCCTTTCCCCTTTCCCTGCGTCAAAGGCGTTACTCTTTTCTGACCACTGACCACTGCCAAAGGCCCCGGGCCCTCGTCTATTTTAAGTTGACAAAAGCTCATAATAGATATATAATAAATTTACTTATGTAAACTAATAAATTTTCCGTAAAGGATGTAAAAATTATGCAGTGGACTTCATTAAATGATCTTAGAGAAAAATACCTTTCTTTCTTTGAGAGCAAGGGACATCTGCGCCTCCCCAGCTACTCGCTGGTACCTCAGGGCGACAAATCCCTACTTCTCATAAATTCGGGTATGGCGCCTATGAAGAAGTTCTTCACGGGTGAGGTAACTCCTCCCAGAAACCGAGTTACCACCTGCCAGAAATGTATCCGTACCCCCGACCTTGAGCGCGTAGGTCACACCGCACGTCACGGTACCTACTTCGAAATGCTCGGTAACTTCTCCTTCGGAGATTACTTTAAAAAAGAAGCTATTCCGTGGGCTTGGGAGTTTTTGACCGAAACCTTAGAGATCCCCTCCGAGCTTCTTTGGCCCTCTGTTTACGAGGAGGACGACGAGGCTTACGCTCTTTGGCGCGACGTTATCGGCGTACCCGAGGAGAGAATAGTTAAGCTCGGCAAGGCCGACAACTTCTGGGAGCACGGCACCGGTCCCTGCGGCCCCTGCTCCGAGATCTATTTCGACCGCGGAGAAAAATACGGTTGCGGAAGTCCCGACTGTAAGCCCGGCTGTGAATGTGACCGCTATATGGAGATCTGGAACAACGTTTTCTCTCAGTTCAACAATATGGGCGACGGCACCTACACCGAGCTTGAGCATAAAAACATCGATACCGGAATGGGTCTTGAGCGTCTCGCCTGCGTAATGCAGGGGGTCGACAATATGTTCGAGGTTGACACCGTTCGTAAAATTCTCGACACCGTTTGCGCCATTTCGGGCAAGACCTACGGAGTGGACAAAAACAACGATATTTCCATCCGCGCCATTACCGACCACGCAAGAAGCGCAACCTTTATGATCTGCGACGGCGTCGTTCCCTCCAACGAGGGCAGGGGCTACGTTCTTCGCCGTCTTATCCGCCGCGCCGCACGCCACGGAAGACTCCTCGGCATCACCCGAGCCTTCCTCCCCGAGATGGTTGAGGTCGTTATCGGCGAAAACAAGACGGCTTACCCCGAGCTTGTTGACCGAAAAGAATTTATCCTTAAGGTTATTTCCAACGAGGAAAAGGCCTTTGCCAAGACTATCGATTTAGGACTTTCAATGCTTGAAGGCCTTACCAAGGAGGGCGGACAGCTTTCGGGCGAGGACGCATTCAAGCTTTACGATACCTACGGCTTCCCCTTCGACCTTACGGTGGATATTCTTGCCGAAAAAGGTATGACGGTGGACGAGGAGGGCTTTAAGGCTCTTATGGAGGCTCAGCGCGAGCGCGCAAGAACCGCCCGTAAGGCTTCCGACGGAGAGAGCTGGAAGAGCGACGGAATTAACTTTGAAACAGAAAAGACCGAGTTCGTCGGCTACACCGAAAACACCGCCACCGCAAAGGTTCTGGCTATCGCGGTTGACGGCGAGCTTTGTGATATGGCGGCAGAGGGTAGTAAGGCCATCGTCGTTTTAGATAAGACCCCCTTCTACGGTGAAGGCGGCGGTCAGGTAGGCGATACGGGCGTTATCAGCTCGGCAACCTGCACCTTAAAGGTTACAGGCACCACCAAGGCAAGCGACGTATTCACCCACATGGTTGAGGTTGAAAGCGGAGCTGTTTCGGTCGGCGATACGGTCGAGGCCGCTATCGACACCTCCCGCAGAAACGCTATCAGAAGAAATCACACCGCGGCTCACCTGCTTCAGGCCGCACTCAGAGCCGTTCTCGGTACCCACGTAGAACAGGCAGGTCAGCTTGTCAACGAGGCGGTCGTCCGTTTCGACTTTACTCATTTTGCTGCCCTTACCGCAGAGGAGATCGCAAAGGTCGAGGCCCTCGTAAACGAGAAGATCCTCGACGGAATCACTGTTAAAAACGAAGAAATGCCCATAGAAGAGGCCAAAAAGCTTGGTGCAATGGCCCTCTTCGGAGAAAAGTACGGCGACCGCGTTCGCGTCGTTGCCGCCGACGATTTCTCTATCGAGTTCTGTGGCGGTACCCACGTTGACAACTCGGCTAAGATCGGCCTTTTCAAGATAGTTTCCGAATCCTCGGTTGCTGCAGGCGTTCGCCGTATTGAGGCGGTTACCGGTGCAAACGTCCTCGGTATGCTAAACGGCTACAGAGAGATAATCGACAGTACCGCCGCCGCACTTAAGAGCGCTAACCCCATGGAAATTGCCGCAAAGGCCCGTCAGGTCTCCGACGAGCTCAAAGAAACGGCTAAAAAGGTCGAGGCCTTGGAGGCTACGCTTGCAGGAAGCAAAATTTCCGATATGATGAAGGACGCTGCGGTAGTAAACGGCGTTAAGATAATCACCGCCCGTATGGACGGCACCACCCCCAACGAGCTTCGCAGTATGTGCGATCAGGTCAAGGGCGACGACCCGCTTGCAGTTTGCCTCTTTGCCGCAGTTAACGGCGAAAAGCTCACCTTCTGTGCCGCCGCAGGCGTAGAGGCGATAAAGAAGGGCGCAAACGCAGGAAATATCGTCCGCGAGGTTGCAAAGCTCGCAGGCGGTAACGGTGGCGGAAAACCCGACAGCGCAATGGCAGGCGGTAAGGAGGTCGCAAAGACCGACGAGGCCGTAGCCGCCGCTAAGGACATTATCGCCGAAATGATAAAATAAGGAGTTATCTTTATGGATTGCTTATTTTGTAAAATAGCCGCAGGGGATATCCCCTCGACCAAGATATACGAGGACGAATGGGTCTATGCCTTTGCCGACATCGACCCTCAGGCCCCCTTTCACGCGATAGTTATCCCAAAGGAGCATATCGCTTCGGCCGCAGAGATAACCGCCGAAAACAGCGGCCTCATCGCAAAGGTTTTCGAGGCGGTCGCTAAGATTGCAGAGCAGGAAAACCTCGAAAAGGGCTTCCGCGTAGTAAATAACTGCGGCAGTGACGGCGGTCAGACGGTGGGACACATTCACTTCCACCTCCTCGCCCGCAGAAATCTTCAGTGGCCTCCCGGCTAAGAAATGCCGATAAGGCATTTCAATGAAATTTTGCTTCGCAAAATGAAATCTGTCTGGGACAGATGAAATCCGCACAAGGCGGATGAAATTTGCCTTACGGCAAATGAAAGAGGTAATAATATGTCAGAATTTTATACTATGAAGATCGCAGGACTCGAAAGAAATCTTAAAAAGTTCCCCGTGTCGGATAGTCTCGATATTGCCGCATTCATCCTTTTCGGCGATACCGAAATTACCGTTGCTTCGGCTTCTGAGCTTTTAAAGAGGGTTCCCGAGTTCGATTATATTATCACTCCCGAAGCCAAGAGCATTCCCCTGGCCTACGAGATGTCCCGTCAATCGGGCAAGCCCTACGTGGTTATCCGCAAGGGTGTTAAGGTCTATATGGGAAGTCCCGTTTCGGTAACCGTCCGCTCCATCACCACCCAGAAGGAGCAGACCCTCTATCTCGGTGAGGACGAGGTTGACCTTATAAAAGGCAAACGGGTACTTATCGTAGACGACGTTATCTCTACGGGAGAGTCCCTTGCCGCGGTAAGAAGGCTTGTGGATGCCGCAGGAGCTACCGAAGCCGCCGCCTGTGCAGTTTTGGCAGAGGGCGACGCCGCAAAGCGCGATGACATAATCTTCTTAGAGCCCCTTCCCTTATTCTTTAAATAAACTTAAAGAGAACGTTCGGCGAACGTTCTTTTTTTATGAATTACCGTTTTTTTACCTCCGCTGAATTTTTAATTTATTATATAACCCTCCGAAAAGTATATCAATCGATGGGGTAAGCTCTACGATTTGTGGAGTTTAGTTTTGAAATTCTACTAAAAATATCTTGAAAAGGTGAATATTTAGGGGTATAATGCCTTTGTAAGAACTCTTTCGGAGGTCTGTTATGGAAGATAAAGACTACGCAAAAATATTTTCGGAAAATCTTAAATTCCGCAGAAAAGCGGCAGGGCTTACCCAAAAGCAGTTAGCCGAAAAGCTCGGCTATACCGAGAAATCGGTTTCGAAATGGGAAAGCGGCGAATCGGTAACACCGAGCGTCGTACTGCCGAAGCTTTCCGCGCTGCTTAGAGTCTCTATCGACGAGCTTTTAAGCGACAAGACCGAGACCGCCTACTATTTAGGGGTCGACGGCGGCGGAACCAAGACCGAATTTTTACTTTGTGACAAAAATCGCAAGGTCGTATCAAGAATAATCCTCGGCGGCTGTAACCCCGTAGATATCGGCCTCGAAAAATGCCTTCAGATACTGAAATCGGGAATCGAGCAGGTTTTAGACGGAATCGACCCCTCGATGGTTTCGGCCTTCGTCGGAATTGCGGGAGGAATCACGGGCGACTATAAGCAGAGAATCCCCGACCTGCTTTCTACCTTCCGCTTCGCCTCCTTCTCAAACGGAAGCGACGCCGAAAATGCAGTTGCGGCCGCCCTCGAAAACGGGGACGGAATTGCCGTTATTGCAGGTACGGGCAGTATCGCCTTTATTAAAAAGGGTAACGAGCTTACCCGCGTCGGCGGTTGGGGCTATCTTTTGGAGGAGGGCGGCAGCGGCTACTATATCGGACGGGACGCCGTTTACTCGGCCCTTATGCAGGAGGAGGGAAGCCTTGCTACCACCTTGCTTTACGGATCGGTGCTTAAAAAAAGCGGCAAGGCTCGCGTTCTCGACGCAATAGCCGACCTTTATAAGGGCGGTAAAAAGGAACTTGCCTCCTACGCGCCTCTTGTTTTTGAGGCGGCCGACCAAAATGACCCCGTCGCAAAGGATATTTTAGCGAAAAACGCCAAGGCTATCGCCGACCTTATAAACCGAGCTCAAAGGCTTTCGGGTATGACCGAGATCAGAGCGGTCATCGTCGGAGGGCTTATGTCGAGAAGCGACCTGCTCATCCCCCTTATAAAAGAGGGGCTGAACGAGGGTATAGCCCTTGATATTTATACCGATCCGCCCGTCAACGGCGCTATTACCTTAGCTATGGCATAAAAAGGAGAGAAAGCTATGCTTAAAACCGAAATGAGAAACGAAAAAACAAAACACATCGATAAAATGTCCACCGCCGAAATGGTAAAGGTCATTCAGGAGGAAAACAAGAATGCCGCCGCCGCTATCGACAGTCAGCTCGGCGCTATCGGCGAGGCTATCGACGCAATAAACCGGCGTATGTCGGGGGGTGGCCGCCTTTTCTACATAGGCTGCGGTACCTCGGGCAGACTCGGCGTTTTAGATGCCGCCGAATGTCCCCCCACCTACGGCGTACCCTACGACCTTGTTATCGGAATAATTGCAGGCGGTGACGGCGCCCTTCGCAAGGCCACCGAGGGCAGTGAGGATAACCGCGAGGCAGGCCGCCGCGACCTTTCGGCCTATCAGCTCACCGAGCTCGACAGCGTTATCGGCATCTCGGTTGCAGGGGGAGCCGCCTACGTGCTTGGCGCCTTTGACGTCGCCACCGAGGCAGGAGCTTTAAAGATCGCCCTTACCTGCAACGAGGGAAGTCCCATAGAGCAGGTTGCCGACATTTCCATACATCCCGATACGGGGGCTGAGGTAGTTACCGGCTCGACCCGTATGAAGGCAGGTACCTCCCATAAGATGATCCTTAATATGATCTCCACCGCCGTTATGATAAAGCAGGGTCACGTTTACGAAAATCTTATGATAAACCTTAAGCCCTCCAATATTAAGCTCCGCGACCGTATGATTAGAATCGTTTCGGACATTACGGGAGCCGCCTATGAAAAAGCCGAGGAGCTTCTTGAAAATAACGATTTCGTTATCCGAAAGGCCGTCGAAGCAAGCGAAAAAGAATAACAAAAACTGCTTCTTTCGAAAGCAGTTATAATGCACTTTGACAAATTTTTTACAAATGTTAAATTTTTTGTTGTAAACTGTCGAATTTATGTTATTATAGTATAGTAATATATTTTTACGGAGGGTTTTTATGGCTTCTATCGATTTAACGCACGCACCTTACGGAGATCTCGCCATCGTTGCCATGCGCGGCTGCGAGGAAATCGCCAAGCAGGTCGACTACTATCTTATGCAGTGGAGAGGAACTCCCGACGAAAAGTCTTTCGTTATCAACGCAAGCTGTCCCCGTTTCGGAACCGGCGAAGCAAAGGGTGTTTTCAAGCATTCTGCAAGAGGACTCGACGCTTACATCATCTGCGACTGCTTCAACTACAGCGTAACCTACAATATGTACGGCAAAGAGGTTCCCATGAGCCCCGACGATCATTTTTGCGACCTTAAGCGTATTATCGCCGCTATGGGCGGAAAGGCTCGCCGTGTTAATGTTATTATGCCTATGCTTTACGAAGGCAGACAGCACAGACGCACCACCCGCGAATCTATGGACTGCGCCTTAATGCTTCAGGAGCTTATGTCAATGGGTGTTAAGAACTTCATCACCTTTGACGCTCACGACCCCCGCGTAAACAACGCTATTCCCCTTGACGGCTTCGACAACATTCAGGCCGCTTATCAGATGATCAAGGCTCTGCTCCGCAGCACCCCCGACATCAAGCTCGACCCCGAGCACACCATGATCGTTTCCCCCGACGAGGGCGGTATGGGCCGTTGTATCTACTACTCCTCCGTTTTAGGTCTCGATCTCGGTATGTTCTACAAGAGACGTGACTATTCTACCATCATCGACGGCAGAAACCCCATCGTTGCTCACGAATTCCTCGGTAAGGACGTTACCGGTATGGACCTTATCCTCGTTGACGATATGATCTCTTCGGGCGATTCCATGCTCGATATTGCCGCAAAGATGAAGGAGCGCGGTGCTAACCGTATCTTCGTATTCTCCACCTTCGGTCTCTTCGTAAACGGACTTGAAAAGTTCGACGAGTACTACGAGAACGGAATTATCGACAAGGTATTTACCACCAACCTTATCTACAACTCCCCCGAGCTTCTCTCCCGCGAGTGGTACTGCAACGTTAATATGTCCAAGTACATCGCTCTTCTCGTCGATACCCTTAACTGTGATAACTCGATTTCCAAGCTACTTGATCCCGCGGATAAGATTCATTCCATAGTTGCCAAACACGAAGGTAAGACGGCAGAATAAGCGCAGAAGCAGAACACAAGAAAACTGAACATATATAATATTAAAGAGGTTTTGAATCAGATCAAAACCTCTTTTTTGTTATATATCAAGTTCTTTTTCGTCTTTAATATAAATTCGGGGAACCCGCTTCGAAAGGCCGCATACGATCTCGTAGTTTATGGTTTGAGCATTTTTCGCGACCTCTTCTACGGGAAGGTCTTTACCGAAAAGTATTACCGTATCGCCCTCGGAAACGTTTTCGATATCGGATACGTCGCAGCAGAACTGATCCATACATATCCTGCCCACGATCGGAGCTCTTTTTCCGCCGATAAGAACCTCGCCCTTGCCCGAAAGAAGTCGGGGGAAGCCGTCGGCATAGCCTGCGGTGACGGTGGCTATTTTCATAGGCTTTTCGGCGGTGAAGGTTCGGCCGTAGCTTATCGTTTCCCTCTCGTTTACGGTTTTTACCATTGAAACGGCGGCCTTAAAGGTCATAACCGGCTTAAATTCCGAGCTTATCTCTATATCGGTAGAGGGGGTCAGTCCGTAAAGGATGTTACCCGGACGGACCGCGTCGAGGTGCATCTCGGGATAAAGCAGGGTTGCGGCCGAGTTGCAGCAGTGCTTGACCTTAAAGGAAAAGCCGTCGCTTTCCAGAAGGTCTATCGCCTTTTTAAAGCGTAAAAACTGCTCTTTTGTAAATTCGGCATCGGTCTTTTCGTAGCTGTCGGCAGAGGGGAAATGGGTGAAAACTCCGTCAAAGGAAACGTTTTTCAGAGAAAGGGCCTTTTTCGCGTCCCCGATGCCCCTTAGCTCATCCGTTCTAAGGTCGAAGCCTATACGGCCCATTCCCGTATCGAGCTTAAGATGAGCCGAAACGGTAACGCCGCTTTTTTCGGCGAAATCCGAAAGCTTTTTGGCGTAATCAAGGGAAAAGACCGCCTGCGTTATATCGTTTTTTGAAAGCTCTAAGGCAAGAAAGGGAGGCGTATAGCCTAAAATAAGGATAGGCTTTTTAATGCCGTAGCTTCTGAGCTCCTTTGCCTCGTCGATATTGGAAACGGCGAAATAATCGGTTCCCTCGCTATCTAAAAGCTTTGCGATCATATAGACCGAATGACCGTAGGCATTGGCCTTAACGACGCTGAATATCTTGGAGCTCGTGCTGTTTTTAATAATTCTGAAATTATGTAGGAGGGCATCGAGATCTATCTCAGCCCATGCCCTGTGTAGGTAGTTCATATTAAGCCCTTCCTTTCTCGATAAGTTTTGATGCCGCGGCGGCAAGCGGTATTGCCGCAAGGGATATAAACCCCCAAAGCACCGAATATAAAAGGCATATCTGCCCTAAAAGGTTAAAGTGAAGCTTACTGTAGTCCCATATCCCCTGCCCGAGCCAGACGTTAAGAATAAGTCCGAATAAAAGCTCGACAGCGGTTACGGTAAGACTTCCTAAAATACATTTATAAAGCAGGGGCAACTCGGTTTTTGCGATATAAGAGAAGACCCAAAAGGAAGCTCCTCCCGCTATTACCATACTCCAGTGAGAATACCCCCGCCAGCAGACCTCGATAAGTCCGTAGGCGAAGCCGCCCAGCAAAAAAAGCATTATACCCTTTCTCAAAAGATCACCCCGTGATAGTGTTTGAAGAAAGGGGTATTTAATTCGTTAAGCTCAGTCTCTTCTTTTTCCAAAAATAAGCAGGAGGCGGAGAAGCTGAGCAATAGACATAACCACCGCCGCAACGTAGGTCATTGCCGCCGCGGTCAAAACCTTTCCCGCGCCCCTTCTTTCTTCCCCTTCGGCAAGAAGATTTCTTCCCGCTATGGTCTGCATAGCGCGTTTCGAGGCATTAAGCTCTACAGGAAGGGTGACAAGCTGAAACAGGGTGGCAAAGGAAAAGAGTCCGATTCCGACCAAAATAAGAATATTGTTACTAAAGACGAAGCCTAACGCGATTGCGATCCAGGAAAAGGAGGAGCCGATATTAACGATCGGAACAAGGGTATTTCTGACCTTTATGGGGCTATAGCCCTCGGCGTGCTGAACGGCGTGACCTGCCTCATGGGCGGCGACACCGATAGCGGCAACGCTGGTTGAAGCATAGACCGAATCGGAAAGGCGGATGACCTTCGACCGAGGATCGAAATGATCGGTAAGATTTCCCGAGACCCTTTCTACCCTTACGTCGGTTATGCCGTGAGCCGAAAGAACAGCCTCGGCGGCCTCGGCTCCCGTAATGTTTTTAGACGAAAAGCGGCTCGAATACTTTGAAAAGGTAGATTTGACCTTTATCTGCGCAATAAGGGAGAGAATAAAAGCAGGTACTATAAGGACGAGATAATATATATCGATTCCGTAATAATAAAAATGAGGCATAACAGGCTCCTTTCGTTAGGTTATTTTATGGCTTTACAGCGTAATTTATACGTTAAAGCGGAAGAGGACGATATCGCCGTCGTTCATCACGTATTCCTTGCCTTCGCTTCTGACGAGTCCCCTTTCCTTAGCGGTCACCATAGAGCCGCCGCAGTCCATAAAGTCGGTATAGGCGATGACCTCGGCGCGGATAAAGCCGCGCTCGAAATCGGTATGAATTTTTCCTGCGGCCTGAGGAGCTTTTGTACCCTTGGTAATAGTCCAAGCGCGAACCTCGGGCTTTCCTGCGGTGAGATAAGAAATAAGACCTAAGAGGGAATAGCATTTCTGAATCATACGGTCGAGACCCGAGCGTTCAAGACCGAGCTCCTCGAGGAAAAGAACCTTTTCTTCGTCGTCGAGACCCGATATCTCCTCCTCAAGAGCGGCGCAGATGGGAAGTATCTCGGCCTTTTCTCTCGCGGCGATCTCCTTAACGGTATTATAGTGAGCGTTGCCCTCAATATCCGAAAAATCGTCCTCGCTCATATTGCAGGCGTAGATGACAGGCTTCGCCGAAAGGAGGGAGGTGGTAGCTAAGACCTCGGCCTCGGTCTCGTCCCTGACCTCGACGCTTCTTGCGGGAAGTCCCTGCTCCAAATGCTCAAGGAGGCGTTTTAAAAACTCTACCTCGGTAGCAAAGGACTTGTCCCCCTTCAGCGCCTTGGAGGCCTTGTCGAGACGGCGGGTAACGATATCGATATCCGAGAAGATAAGCTCGAGGTTAATGGTCTCGATATCTCTTGCGGGGTCTACCGAGCCCTCAACGTGAATGATATCGTCGCTTTCGAAGCAGCGTACCACGTGAACGATAGCATCGACCTCGCGGATGTTGGCAAGGAACTTGTTTCCGAGACCCTCGCCCTTTGAGGCGCCCTTAACGAGGCCCGCAATATCGACAAATTCGATAACGGCAGGGGTAAATTTATCGGGGGAATATATCTCCGCAAGCTTTTCAAGTCGCTCGTCGGGAACGCTTACCATTCCGACGTTAGGCTCGATTGTACAGAAGGGATAGTTTGCCGACTGCGCTCCTGCGTTGGTGATCGCGTTAAAAAGAGTGGATTTTCCGACGTTGGGAAGTCCGACCATACCGAGTTTCATATATTTTTGCTCCTTTTTGGGATTTTATCTCACATTTCATAATATTATACCAAAGTTTTCCCCGTTTTGCAACCTCCGCAAAAAATATATTATAAATACTCAAAAAAAACTTTTAAAATCCGCCGTAATGTTATATAATGATTATAAGTATACATAGGAGGGAAACTATGGCAGCAGAATTTAAGTTAGAGCTTTCGAAAATTATTAAAGAGCTCGCGCTCGAGACCATCTACCTACCCTGCAGTCCCGACAGCATCTTTATCTCCAACAACGACGTAAACCGTCCCGGACTTCAGCTTGGCGGCTATTATATGTACTTCGACCCGTCCCGTATTCAGATAGTGGGAAAGGCCGAAGAAAGCTTCATTAAGCAGTTTGACGAGGAGAAAATCGATAAGCTGACCGACGACTTCTTCGCAAAGAAGCCCACCGCAGTTATTATCTGCCGCGGAATCGAAATTGAGGAATTTACCGAAAAGGCCGCAAAGTACGGCGTTCCCCTGCTTCGCACGAACGACAGCACCTCGGAATTTATGGCCGCGCTTATTGCTTTGCTTAACCTTAGCCTTGCTCCCCGCATTACCCGTCACGGCGTTCTCGTCGAGGTATACGGTGAAGGTATTCTTATTCTCGGAGAAAGCGGTGTCGGTAAGAGTGAGACGGCCATCGAGCTGGTTAAACGAGGTCACCGACTTATCGCCGACGACGCGGTAGAGATAAGAAAGGTTTCAAACAAATCCCTTGTCGGTACCGCACCAAGCAACATCCGTCACTTTATCGAGCTTCGCGGTATCGGAATTATTAACGTGAGCCGAATTTTCGGTGCAGGTGCCGTAAAGCTTACCGAAAAGATCGACTACATCATAAATATCGAGCCCTGGGACAACGAGAAGGTCTACGACCGTATGGGCCTCGAGGAGCAAACCACCGAGATCCTCGGTCTTAAGATCCCCTCTATCACCATTCCCGTTAAGCCCGGACGTAACCTCGCCGTAATTATCGAGGTTGCCGCTATGAACAACCGTCAGAAAAAGCTTGGCTACAACGCCGCAGCCGACCTGCTCAACCGCCTCGGTATGGGTGGAGAGGTCTCCGAGCCGCACTCGGACGTTGAAGCTTTTTAAAATAACAAATATAAAAACTTTCGGAGGTAAAAATTATGTATCGTTTAGGAATTGACCTTGGAGGAACAAACATTGCCGCAGCCGTCGTTGACGAAAACTATAAGATCGTCGGACGCGGAAAGGTTAAAACCGCCCTTCCCCGCCCCGCAGAGGAGATCTGTGACGCTATGGCAGAGGCCGCAAGAGCCGCTATCGCCGACGCAGGACTTGAAATTTCGGACATCGTTGCTATGGGCGTAGGTACCCCGGGCGCCGTTGACCCCTCTAAGGGAATAGTTAACTTTGCAAACAACTTAGGCTTTATGAACACCCCCATCTGCCCCATGATGAAGGAGCGTCTCGGCGTTGATTTCTATCTTGAAAACGACGCAAACGCCGCCGCTTACGGCGAATTCCTCGCAGGCGCAGGAAAGGGAACCAAAAACTTCGTTGCCGTTACCCTCGGTACCGGCGTCGGCGGAGGAATAGTTATCGACGGAAAGCTCTTCTCGGGAAGCCATTACGCAGGCGGTGAGCTCGGTCACACCGTTATTAACGTTGACGGCGAGCAATGCTCCTGCGGAAGAAAGGGCTGCTGGGAGGCTTACGCTTCGGCTACCGCTCTTATCCGTCAGACCAAGGCTAAGATGGAAGAAAACAAGGACAGCGTTATGTGGGAGATCGCAGACGGCGACCTCGAAAAGGTCAACGGACGTACCGCTTGGGACGCTTCACGTAAGGGTGATAAGGCCGCTACCGAGGTAGTTAACACCTACTGCAGATACGTCAGCGAAGGTGTTGTCGATATGATGAACATATTCGAGCCCGAGCTTATCTGTATCGGAGGCGGAATTTCAAACGAGAAGGAAAACCTTTCCCGTCCCGTCAACGATTTCGTAAATCAGTTCAGATACACCCGCTTTTCTGACCCCGGCGACAAGGTCTGCATTGCCGCACTCGGAAACGACGCAGGAATTATCGGCGCCGCTTTCCTTGATCAGCTTTATAAATAATATCTAACTTTCGGAGGAATTTATGGGAAGAGAAGGCTATATCGAGCTACTAAAGGTTAATAATATTCAGTTTAGCGAAAACGAGGCGATGGCTTCCCATACCTCTTTTAAAATCGGCGGCGGGGCAGACCTTTTTGTCTGCCCCGATTCGGTAGATAAGCTCCGTTTCGCCCTTGCTGCCGCAAAAAAGCAGGGTCTTCCCTGTTTTGTTTTGGGAAACGGCTCAAATCTTCTTGTGTCCGATAAGGGAATAGAGGGGGTCGTTTTAAGCACCTCCTGCCTTAAAGGGCTTTCCCTTGTAGACGAGGAAACGGTTTTTGCCGAGGCAGGCGCTACCCTTGCCTCCCTTTGCGTTTTTGCAAAGGACCACGGCCTTACGGGCCTCGAATTCGCTTACGGCATTCCCGGCTCGGTAGGCGGCGCCCTTTATATGAACGCGGGAGCCTATGGCGGGGATATGGCGGGAGTGGTAGCTTCTGCCGAGAGTCTTTCGGCAGAGGAGCTTTCGCCCGTAAAGCGGGATATCGGCGATATGAAGCTCGGCTACAGAAAAAGTATTTACGAGGAAAACGGCGAGATAATAACGGGGGTTTATTTCAGGCTCAAAAAGGGCGACAAGGCCGAAATAGCCGACGCTATGAATACCTTTATCTCAAAGCGCAAGGCAAGTCAGCCCCTGGATTTTCCCTCCGCAGGAAGCACCTTTAAGCGTCCCGCAGGCTTCTATGCCGCCGCACTTATCGACGAATGCGGCCTTAAGGGAAGAGCGGTAGGCGGCGCTAAGGTCAGCGAAAAGCACGCAGGCTTCGTTATAAACGCAGGAGGCGCTACCTGCGATGACGTGCTCGCTCTTATCGAGGTAATAAAGGCCGTCGTTAAGGAGCAAAAGGGAGTAGACCTCTCTACCGAGGTTATTTTTACGGGAAGAAAATAATATGTCATTTTCCAACGCTGTAAAAAGCGAGCTTTGCGGCGCTATGACCGACGGGGCGGCCGCCCTTGCCGAATGTCACGGAATGCTTGTGGTCTGCCGCAGCTTTTCATTTAAAAAGATCGCCCTTCAGACGGCAAATCGCGAGGTCGCGGAGCATTTTGTGCTCCTGCTTCGTCGTTGCTTCGACGTTATGTCCCACATAAAGGTCGGGGGCACGACCCGTCCCACCTACACGGTTGAGGTGGCCTCGGAGGCCGACCGAAAAAAGATACTATATAAGCTTTCCTATAGGCAGGACAGCGATATCGGAGTCGATTTTGCCCGTCTTAAGACCGAAGGAAACATAAAGGATTTTATCCGCGGCGTTTTTTTGGCCTCGGGCTCCCTTGCCGACCCCGAAAAGGAATACCGAGCCGAATTCTCTTTTAAAGAAAACGAAACCGCCGCCGACTTTTTCACCCTGCTGGACAGTCAGGGAATGAGCTTCAGTATGACCTTTCGGGCGGGAAAGTTTTTGGTATATACTAAAAACAGCACCACTATCGAGGATTTTCTAACCTACATAGGCGCAGGGGGCGAGACCCTAAGCCTTATCGGAGTTAAGGTTTATAAAAGCGTTAGAAACCGCCTTAACCGTCAGAATAATTTTGAAACCTCCAATATTCTTAAAACGGCCGATGCCGCATTTTTGCAGAATACCGCTATTTTAAAGCTTAAAAAGGCAGGAAAACTCGAGACCCTGCCCGACGAGCTTCTCGAAGCCGCAGAGCTTCGGATGAATAACCCTGACCTGTCACTTTCGGCCCTATGTAAGCTTTCGAAAACGCCGATAACACGCTCGGGACTTAATCACCGAATAAAAAAACTAATGGCTCTTGCACAGGAGCTTGATTAGAGGAAAATAAAATGAGCTTTACCCATCTTCATCTTCATAGCGAATACAGCCTTTTAGACGGCGCCTGCCGTATAGAAGAGCTTTGTCGCGCCGTGAAGGAGGCGGGACAGACCTCGGTGGCCCTTACCGACCACGGAGTAATGTACGGCGCGGTAGAGTTTTATAAGGCGGCTAAAAAGCAGGGCATAAAGCCGATAATCGGCTGTGAGGTATACGTTGCGCCCAAAAGCCGCTTCGATAAGGACAAGCTCGATTCGAAATATAATCACCTCGTTTTACTTTGTGAAAACGAAACGGGCTATAAAAACCTTATAAAAATGGTTTCCCTCTCCTTTACCGAGGGATTTTACTCTAAGCCCAGAGTCGACCGTCAGCTTTTGGCCGAGTATCACGAGGGGATTATCGCCCTTTCGGCCTGCCTTGCGGGAGAAATTCCTGCCGCACTTTTAAAGGGCAACTACGACGGTGCAAAAAACGCTGCTTTATGGTACAGAAATACCTTCGGCGAGGATAATTTTTTCCTCGAAATTCAGAACCACGGCCTCACCGAGCAGCTTGAGATAAACCCGAAGATAGCGCAGATAGCGAAAGAAACGGGTATTCCTCTCGTCGCCACCAACGACGTTCACTATACCGCCAAAGAGGACGCCAGAATGCAGAAGGTTCTTATCTGTATTCAGACGGGCAAAAATTTAAACGAAGAAAATCCCCTCGCCTTCCCTACCGACGAGTTTTATCTTAAAACCGAGGAGGAGATGCAGGCTCTCTTCGGAGGCTTTGAGGGAGCTATTGAAAACACGGCCAAGATCGCCGACCGCTGTAATTTCGATTTTGAGTTCGGAAAAATCAAGCTTCCCGTATTCGATATCGGCGACCGCGATCATTTCGAATTTTTTAAAGAAAAATGCTACGAGGGGCTTTACCGTATTTTCGGCGAAAATCCCGAAAAGGAATATATAGAACGACTCGACTACGAGCTTAATACCATTAACCGAATGGGCTACGTCGACTATTACCTTATCGTTCAGGATTTCGTAAATTATGCCAAGCGGTCGGGTATTCCCGTAGGTCCGGGACGAGGCTCGGGCGCAGGAAGCCTTGCGGCCTACTGTATAGGAATAACCGGCATCGACCCCATTAAGTATCACCTTTATTTCGAGCGATTCTTAAACCCCGAACGCGTTTCGATGCCCGATTTTGATATCGATTTCTGTTACGTAAACCGTCAGAAGGTCATCGACTACGTTATTTCAAAATACGGCTCGGACAGGGTAAGTCAGATAGTTACCTTCGGTACTATGGCCGCCCGTGCGGCAGTAAGAGACGTAGGCAGAGTTATGGACCTGCCCTACGCTACCTGCGACAAGACCGCCAAGCTTATCCCGAGAACTCTCGGCATTACTATCGAAAAGGCTCTTGCCGAGTCTCCCGATTTAAAGCTGCTTTACGATACCGATTATTCGGTCAAGGAGCTTATCGATATGGCCAAAAGGGTCGAGGGTATGCCGCGTCACGCCTCTACCCACGCGGCAGGCGTCGTTATTTCGGACAGGGCGGTAAGCGAATACGTACCCCTTGCCGTAAACGATGAAGCTATCGTTACTCAGTATACCATGACCGCTCTCGACGAGCTCGGTCTTTTAAAGATGGACTTTTTGGGACTTCGAAACCTTACGGTCATAAGAGATACCGAAAACCATATAAGAAAGCATAACCCCTATTTTAAGATAGAAAATATCCCCCTTGACGATATCGATACCTATAAGATGATGTCGGCAGGACTTACCGACGGCGTATTTCAGTTTGAAAGCGAGGGAATGAAGAACGTCCTCCGTCAGTTCGGACCCGAAAAGATAGAGGACCTTACGGCAATACTTTCCCTCTACCGCCCCGGCCCTATGGATTCTATTCCGAAATATATTCATAACCGTCATAATCCTCAGGATATTTCCTACGCTACCCCCCTGCTCAAAGGTATCCTCGACGTTACCTACGGCTGTATCGTATATCAGGAGCAGGTAATGCAGATATTCAGAACCCTTGCAGGCTATTCGCTCGGCCGCGCAGATATCGTTCGCCGCGCTATGTCCAAAAAGAAGCACGAGGTTATGCGAAGCGAGCGTCAGGCCTTCGTTTACGGACAAAAGGACGAGGCGGGCAATACTATAATAAAGGGTGCCGTTAAAAACGGAGTTGACGAGGCTGCCGCACAGCAGATCTTCGACGAGATGTCGGCCTTTTCGTCCTATGCCTTTAATAAATCCCATGCCGCCGCATATTCCTTCATCTCCTATCAGACGGCCTATCTTAAATGCCATTATCCCAAGGAATATATGTCGGCCCTTATGACAAGCATGCAGGACGACACCGACAAGGTCGCCTTTTATACCGGCGAATGTAAACGAATGGGTATAAAGGTGCTTCCTCCCCACGTCAACTTTAGCGGCGAAAGCTTTATCCCGACCTTAGAAGGTATTCGCTTCGGCCTTTTGGCCATTAAAAATATCGGCGGCGGCTTTGTCGCTTCGATGATGAAGGAGCGGGAAAACGGTAAATTTACCTCTATGTTCGATTTCTGCCTGAGAAATTCGGGAAGAGATTTTAACCGCCGTACCCTTGAAGGACTTATAAAGAGCGGTGCTCTCGACGGCCTTGAGCTAAACAGACGAACCATGCTCAAGGGTGCCGACGGGCTTCTGAGCGTAGTTGAGGAGCATAACCGCTTCTATAGCTCGGGACAGATGGATCTTTTCGGCGGCGAGCAGGAGGCGCAGACCTTCGAGCTTGAGCCTGCTGAAGAAATGCCCAAAGAGCTTCTTCTCGCAATGGAGAAGGAGGCGACGGGACTTTTCCTCTCGGGTCATCCCATGGAGGCCTATTCGGGCTACATTTCGGCCATAAAGGCTCCCACTACGAGAAAGGTTCTTTCGGGAGATATCCCCGACGGACAGAAGATAAGCATGGTCTTAATGCTGACCTCGGTCAAGACCCGAAGTATTAAAAACGACGGCATTATGGCCAATATCGTAGCCGAGGATATGGGCGGCAGTATCGGCATTACCGCCTTTAACCGAACGGTCACCGAAAACCGTCACCTTATAACCGAGGGTAACGTTCTTCTTGTAACGGGGCGTGTTCAGGAGCGGGAGGACCGACCCTTCGAGCTTGTTGCCGACCGCTTTGAGGCCATTCCGAAGTCGCACCTTACCTCTCCCCCCGAGAAAAAGGTAAAATCGGGACTTTATCTCAGGGTGAAGGAGCTTTCCTCCCCCGAAATGGATAGCATTAAGGCTCTTTTGGCCCGCTACTCGGGCGATATTCCCGTCTACGTCGTCGACGGCTCGGGAAAAAAGCTTTTGGCGCCGAAAAACCTTTGGGTTAGAAAGGACGACGCCCTGATTTCGGAGGCCGAAAAAATTTTATCGCCAAAAAACGTAAAACTTGTTGAATAATTTGAAGTTTTGGTGTATAATACAGTACAATATTGATTTTTATGCACAATTGGAGTGAAAACATATGAAAACTATAGCAGTTTTAACCAGCGGCGGAGACGCCCCCGGAATGAATGCGGCAATTCGTGCCGTTGTTCGTGCAGGAATTGCAATGGGCATGAACGTAAAGGGAATTCATCGCGGCTACTCAGGACTTATCGACGGAGATATTATCGATCTTGATGCCAGAAGCGTATCGGATATAATTCACTGCGGCGGTACTATGCTTTATACCGCCCGTTGCCCCGAGTTTAAAACTCAGGAGGGTATCGATAAGGCCGTCGCTACCTGCAAAAAGCACGGCATTGAGGGCATCGTCGTCATCGGCGGCGACGGCTCCTACAGAGGCGCCCGCGACCTTTCTCTCGCAGGAGTCCCCTGCATCGGTGTTCCCGGAACCATCGATAACGACATTTCTTCCACCGATTATACCATTGGCTACGATACCGCTATGAATACCGCTATGGAAATGGTAGACAAGCTTCGCGACACCTCGCAGTCTCACGAGCGCTGCTCGGTAGTTGAGGTTATGGGAAGAAGAGCAGGCTATCTGGCTCTTCAGACCGGTATCGCCTGCGGCGCAGTCTCTATACTCGTGCCCGAGGTTGAATACGACCTCGACCGCGACGTTATTCAAAAGATCAAGGCCATCAAGAAAACCGGTAAAAAGCACTTTATCGTCGTTGTTGCCGAGGGAATCGGCGGAGTTGAGGCTATTGCCGACCGCATTGAGCAGGCTACGGGAATCGAATCCCGCGCTACCATCTTAGGTCACGTTCAGCGTGGCGGAAGCCCCACCGTTCGCGATCGCGTTATGGCAAGTCAGTTTGGATATCGCGCCGTTGAGCTCCTGAAAGACGGAATCGGAAACCGCGTCGTTACCTTCCGCGAGAATAAGATCGGCGATCAGGATATTTACGAGGCTTTGGCGATGAATAAGGTATTCAACATCGACGAGTACAATATGGCCACCGCCATCTCTATCTAAGGGGCCGTCAGAATAGGCGCAGACCGAAGGAAAACAGAATAAAACATTTAAGAGGTTTTGCTAAAAAAAAGCAAAGCCTCTTTTATTTTTGTTTTTTTATTGCTTCGAGGTGAAATTCCTTGAATTTCGAAAACGTTGTTTTCCTTCTAAAGCTTTTTTCGGCACTCGGAGTACCGCGTACGCCTAACCTGCCGAAGAAAAGCTTTTCTGCATCCTATTCTGACGACCCCTCCGCGAGGAATCGGCGCAGACCGAAGAAAAACAGAATAATACATTTAAGAGGTTTTGCTAAAAAGTGAAGCCTCTTTGTTTTTGTTTTTTATTGCCGCGAGGTGAAATTCCTTGAATTTCGAAAACGTTGTTTTCCTTCTAAAGCTTTTTTCGGCACTCGGAGTACCACGTACGCCTAACCTGCCGAAGAAAAGCTTTTCTGCATCCTATTCTGACGACCCCTCCGCGAGGAATAGGCGCAGACCGAAGGAAAACAGAATAAAACAAAGAGGTTTTGCTAAAAAAAGCGAAGCCTCTTTTATTTTTCACATATTCTTAACCTGTACTTCGACAAATGTTTACAATTTTTTTGTTGAAAACAGTTTTTAACAAGAGTATAATTAATTTGTAAAACTATATCCGCGAGGCGCAGAATGTCTGAACTAAAGCTAAAACAACTAAACGGAACGGTTCTTGGTATCGACATCGGTTCAACCACCGCGAAGATCGTGCTTATCGAGAACGGACGGCTCGTATACGAAAAATACGAGCGTCACTTTTCTCAGGTAAGAGCCAAGATATCCGAAATGATAAAAAAGATCTCCGACCGTCTTTCGGGTCGGACTCTTTCTGTTGCCATTTCGGGCTCGGCGGGCTTAGGTCTTGCGGGCGCGGCAGGTATCCCCTTTGTTCAGGAGGTCTTTGCTACGGGCGAGACGGTAAAGGCCTTAGCGCCCGACACCTCGGCGGTTATTGAGCTCGGCGGAGAGGACGCAAAGGTGATCTTCTTCGAGGGCGGTATGGAGGAGCGTATGAACGGCTCCTGCGCAGGAGGTACGGGTGCCTTTATCGATCAGATGGCGACCCTGCTTAACGTTTCAAACGAGGAAATGGACCGCCTTGCCCTTGCTCACGAGCGTATCTATCCCATAGCCTCCCGTTGCGGAGTTTTCGCAAAAACCGATATTCAGCCCCTGCTTAATCAGGGCGCAAGAAAAGAGGATATTGCCGCCAGCATTTATCAGGCGGTCGTTAATCAGACCATCGCAGGCCTTGCTCAGGGCCGAAAAATCGCGGGAAGGGTTATGTTTTTGGGCGGTCCCCTCTACTACTGTAAGGGGCTTCGCGAAAGGTTTACCGAAACCCTGAAGCTCGACTCCGACTCGGCTATATTCCCCGACTACGGTCGTTTCGCGGTAGCCATCGGTGCCGCAATTTTCGCCTGCGGGCAAAAAGAAAGCTTTAGCTACGAGGAGCTTATAGAAAAGATCGAGGCGGCCAAAAGCGAGCAGAGCGTTACGGGTACCCTTGACCCTCTTTTCAGGACCAAGGAGGAGTACGCAGAATTTCTGACCCGTCACGGCGCCGCCGACATTCCCGCCCTTAACCCGATGGAATATTCGGGAAACGCATACCTCGGAATCGACTGCGGCAGTACCACCACCAAGCTTACCCTTATTTCGGAAAACTGCGAGCTGCTTTACAGCTACTACGATTCCAACAAGGGAAACCCCGTCGAGATAGTCAGAGGTCAGCTTGAGCATATTTATAAGCTTTGCGGCGACCGCATAAAAATTAAGGGCAGCGCGGTCACGGGCTACGGCGAAGAAATTATTAAAAACGCCTTTTCTACCGACGGCGGTCTTGTGGAGACCCTTGCTCATTTTACCGCCGCCAAGCACTTTAACCCTAAGGTCGATTTTATTCTCGATATCGGCGGTCAGGATATTAAATGCTTTAAAATCCGAAACAACTCTATCGACAGTATTATGCTTAACGAGGCCTGCTCCTCGGGCTGTGGCTCATTTATCGAGACCTTTGCGAAATCTATGGGCTACTCGGTTCAGGATTTTGCCGCAAAGGGACTTTTCGCCCCACATCCCGTGGATTTAGGCTCCCGCTGTACGGTATTTATGAACTCCAGCGTTAAGCAGGCGCAGAAGGACGGTGCTACGGTCGAGGACATTTCGGCAGGACTATCCATAAGCGTTGTTCGTAACGCTATATATAAGGTCATCCGCGCCACCTCCCCCGACGAGCTCGGTAAAAACATCGTAGTTCAGGGCGGTACCTTCTTAAACGACGCGGTTCTTCGCGGCTTTGAAATAGTTATCGGACGAAAGGTCGTTCGCCCTAAAATTGCAGGTCTTATGGGAGCCTTCGGCGCGGCGCTTTACGCAAAATCGCTACGGCTTCATGATTCGAGCACCATCTCCAAGGAGGAGCTCGCCGAGTTTACTCATACCGCAAAGGCGGCCACCTGCGGCGGCTGTACCAACCGTTGCCGACTTACCGTAAACACCTTCAGCTCGGGAAAGAAATTTATCTCGGGCAATCAGTGTGAGAAGGGGGCGGGTATCAGACTCAGCAAGGATAACCTGCTTCCTAACCTCTACGCATATAAACGAAGCAAGATTGAAGAGCTCTCGGCCGATACGGGAGAAGGCTCAAGAGGTACCGTCGGACTTCCTTTAGCCCTCGGTATGTACGAGCTTTTACCCCTTTGGCATACTGTTTTTAAGGAGCTCGGCTTTAAGGTTTTGGTTTCGGGCTTTTCTACCCGCAAGCTTTATCAGAAGGGACAGTACAGCATCCCCTCGGATACCGCCTGCTACCCCGCTAAAATTATGCACGGACATATAGAGGAGCTTACCGAGCGCGGGGTCGACGCTATATTCTACCCCTGCCTTTCCTATAACGTTAACGAGAAAAAGGGCGATAATCACTATAACTGCCCCGTCGTTGCCTACTATTCCGAGCTTTTGCAGGGTAACGTCGAAAGTCTTAAAAGCACGCAGTTTATTTACCCCTATCTTAATATCAACAACAAAAAGGAGCTCACCAAAGAGCTTTTCGCCGCCTTAAAGGACCGCTTCGGCGTAGCAAAGAGCGAGGTTAAAAGGGCGGTAGAACGCGGCCTTGACGCCTATAAGCGTTGGATGAACGACGTCCGCTATATGGGGGCAAAGGCGCTAAGAACCGCAAGAGACAAGGGTAAACGAATAATGGTTATGTCGGGAAGGCCTTATCATATCGACCCCGAGATCGGTCACGGAATAGATAAGCTTGCTTCCTCTCTCGGCTTCGTCGTCGTCAGCGAGGACTCTATAACCGATCTTGCCGATGCGCCGAGGGTTAGGGTGCTTAATCAGTGGACCTACCACGCAAGACTTTATGCGGCGGCGAAATTCGCCTGTGAAAACAAGGACGTAGAGCTTGTTCAGCTCGTTTCCTTCGGATGCGGCATCGACGCCATTACGACCGACGAGGTTCGGGGAATTTTAGAGGAAAAGGGTAAGCTTTACACCCAGATAAAAATTGACGAGATAACCAATCTCGGCGCCGTAAAGATAAGACTCCGAAGCCTTATCGGCGCACTTGACGAAAGGAAGGCACGGGCTTGAGCAATAATGCACACGCGGTTTTTACCGAAGAAATGAAAAAGACCCATACTATTCTGGTCCCCAATATGCTCCCTATGCATTTTAAGATAATTCTCGCGACCCTGAATCACGACGGCTATAAGACCGCGCTTCTCGAAACCTCGGGAAGTCATATTGCCGAAACGGGACTTAAATATGTACATAACGACACCTGCTACCCCGCAATTCTTGTAATAGGGCAGTTTATGGACGCTCTCCTTTCCGGAAAATACGACCTTGATAAGGTTGCTCTGCTTCTGACACAGACGGGAGGCGGCTGCAGAGCCTCCAACTATATTCCGCTTCTCAGAAAGGCCTTGGAAAAGGCAGGACTCTCCCATATTCCCGTAATTTCCCTTAACTTCGCGGGAACCGAGAGCTCCCCCGGCTTTAAGCTTTCCCTGCCCCTGCTTGTAAAGATGATGTACGGCGTTTTTTACGGCGATCTGCTTATGCTTCTCAGAAACAGAGTAAAGCCCTACGAGGTAGAAAAGGGAAGCTGTGACCGACTTTGTGAGGAATGGACCGAAAGGCTTGCACTTCAGCTTTCCTCGGGGAAGATCGGGTATAAACGAATTAAAGCGACCTATGCCGAGATAGTAAAAGCCTTTGCCGAGATCGAGGTTTCGGGAGACCGAAAGATTCGGGTAGGAATAGTCGGCGAGATATTCGTTAAGTTTTCGCCCCTCGGAAACAACGATCTTGAGGCCTTCTTAATGTCCCAAAACGCGGAGGTCGTCGTTCCCGGACTTATGGACTTTTTGCTTTACTGTATTTTTAACGGAATTATCGACGCCCGTCTTTACGGACTTAGGCGCTTTAAGGCCTTCGGCTCTAAGATACTTTACCGCTTCCTTATAAAGAAGCAAAAGGACGTTATTTCCGCCGTTTCGGAAAACAGTCTTTTCGAGCCTATGGGCTGCTTCGATCATACCAAGGATCTCGTGGACGGGGTCATTCACCACGGCACCAAGATGGGTGAGGGCTGGCTTCTTACCGCCGAAATTATCGAGCTAATCGAGCAGGGGGTCGGCAACATCGTTTGCACTCAGCCCTTCGGATGTCTGCCCAACCATATCGTCGGCAAGGGTATGATGAAGCCGATCAAGGAGAAATACCGCGATGTAAATATCGTCGCTATCGACTACGACCCCGGCGCAACGAAAATCAACCAGGAAAACCGCATAAAGCTTATGCTCGCAAACGCAAAGCCAAGCGAAACGGCAGAGGTGTAAAAAAGCTCCTTCTTAAGGAAGTTATGATTAGGGATAAAATTAGAGGAAATGTATCTGATTAGGTACATTTCCTCTTTGTTTTTGCAAAATTTTACGGTTGCAGTTGTAGGGGAGGGGTTCGGTGGTACGGCTTACGCCCAGACCCTTTTGTCGCTTCGCGACATTTCCCCTATGAGGGGAATCC
>SFWF01000010.1 GCA_004560045.1 bacterium
CCCGAGCGAAGTTTAATGTTTGATAAAGTAAAGTTTGGACATTTTCCCGTTTTGTTTTGTGGTGTAAGTTTCTACTCATCCACCACTACGTGGTCCCCCTTCCCTGCTAGGGAAGGCCGACGGATACCGAGGCAGTCTTATTTTCGGTATCGGTTTTTAATTTTCAATTTTCAACTTTCAATTTTCAATTTTCAATTATATATCTGCGCCGCTTGCCTCTTCCCTCGGCCCTAGGCCCCAGGCCCTCGTCCCTAACCGCACCTTTCCTTACGAAGGAGTTTTTTCGTTTTCGTCTTTAACAAGGTGAACGTCAAGCTGGTTATAGGGGATAATAATTCCCTGCTTATCGAACTCTGTCTTTACGCTTTCGAGCAGGGCATAATATGCGCCCCAATAATCGGCCGAATTTACCCAGAAGCGGGCAGCGAAGTTTATGGCGCTTTCGCCGTAGGACTGAACCCTGATGATCGGCTCCTTGCCCTCCTCCTTAAGGACCCTTTCGTCGGCCTGAAGGCAGTTCATAATGGCCGTCTTTACCTCGGCGATATCGTTATTGTAGCTTGTCGAAAAGACGAGGGTAACGAGACGGGTCGTCTCTAAGGAGTAGTTTATTACCTCCAAGGTCGCAAGCTGACCGTTAGGAATTATTACGTGACGGTTATCGTAGGCCTTAATGGTCGTATGCATAAGGTCTATCTTTAAAACGGTACCGAGATCCTCCCCTATCTCGACTAAATCCCCCGTAGAAAAGGGCTTTGAGATAAGGAGCATAAGTCCCGACGCAATATTCGAAAGACTGTCCTTAAGGGCAAGGGATATTGCTACGGCGCAGGCCGAAAATGCGGCGATAAGTCCCGTAGTCGAGACCCCTATCATAGAAAGAGCGCTGAGTATAAGTAGAATATGTAGCGTGATGCTTGCGGTCTTGCCGAAAAAGCCTATAAGGGAGGGGTCGAGCTTGAATTTCACGAGGGTATTATTAAGAATTTTACAGACAAGTCTTACAATAAAATGCCCTATAAGAAGAATAAGCAGGGCAAAAAGGAGCTTCGGCAGAAAATGAAGGAATTGCTCCAAGAGGTTTTTAATTATTTCTTTAAAGGTCACTTGTTATCACCCTTCTTACCGTCTTTTTCCCGGAGGCATACCGCCGGGGCCGCCGTGACCGCCCATACCGCCGCCCGAGCCGTAAATCAGGGAGGTCATTTCTACCGTAGAGATTTCCTCGTTATCGGCATAAAGCTTATAGGTCTCGCCGACCTTGATATCGGGGGTCGAAATAACGATAGAGCTGAACGTTTTCGAGAAAGCGCGGGAGAACAGGGTTTTACCCTTACTGTCGGTAAGCTTTACGGTCGTTCCCGCGGTATAATTATTTGTAGTTAAGAAAATCGCGCCCTGAGTCGAGGTGGAGGAGAAATTTTGCGCCATTCCCGCGGCACCTGCCGCCGCGAAGATACCGCCCGAGACGGTAGCGTTACCATTATAATCTATAGCGGCGTTACCGCTGTTTGTGGGGCCCGAAACGTAGGTCTCGCCGCCGCTTACGATAATATCTCCGTTGGAGTCGATTCCGTCACCCGAAGCGTCGACTAAAAGCTTTCCGCCGCTTATTTTAATAAAGCTGTCGGAGGAGGCGGCAAACATATCGGGGCGCATACCGCCGCCGAAGCCGCTGTCGTCGTTTCCGCCTGCGGAATTAAGGCCGTCGTCGGAGGAGGTAACCGAGTATTCTCCCTTTGAAATAGTTATGGAAAGGCCCTCGAGGCCCTCGTAGCTTCTTTTTATATCGTATTTACCGCCCGAAAGGGTCAGGGCATCGTCGGCGTGAATTCCGTCGTCCCCCGAGGATATCGTTCCGCTTCCGCCCGAGACCGTAACCTTGCCGTTGGCGTGCAGAGCGTCGTCGGCCGAGTCGATATTAAGCTCGCCGCCCGAAATCTCGAGGTCGGAGCCCGACTTTATACCCTTGGTGCTGGCCGTGTCGGTATCGGCTGAGGAAAAGAACTTGTCGTAAAAGTTAAAGCCTCCGTTTACGGCCTGTTCGCCCTTTGCGGCTCCGCCGCCTGCGGTTATTTTATAGCTTCCGCTAAGTATTTTAAGGCTTCCCGAGGCGGATATTCCGTCGAGAGCCGAGGTAATATCGAAGCTTCCTCCCGCCATATAAATAAAGCCGAGGTCCATATTTTCGAGATTTTCGGCGTGAAAGCCGTCGCCCGAGGAGTTTATCTTAAAGCTTCCGTCAAGTATTCTAATGCTGTCGTTGCCGTCAAGGGCATGACCCTCAGAAGAGATATCGAAGCTTCCGCCCGTTATTATAAGGTTATCCTTGGAGGTAATTCCCTTTCCGCTTTCGGTCGAGGCCTTAAGGCTTCCCTTTCCGTTTATGGTCAGGTCGCATTTTGAATATATAGCCCCGTCCTCTGCGCCGTCGGCAATAGCTCCCTTAACGGTAAGGAGGTTCTCACTTCCCTCGGCGAGGGTTATTATAACCTTTTTGGCCTTTTTTATATAGATCGCGGGAGCGGCGTTTGCGGTTATGCTGATACCGTTTAAGATCAGGTGAACCTCACTGTTTTTATCGGTATCGACGATAAGCTGACCACTCTTTATGCTACTTGTTATAACGTATTCACCCGCCTTGCCGACGGTCAGGGTCTTTCCGTCGAGGGTTACCGCCGTTGGAGCGGTGGGCTCGGTCTTTTTATCGGAGTCGGAAAACATTGTCTCGTCTATAACGGGTGCCGACGGGGCAGAGATGTTTTCGTCCGAGGAGGTCGACGAGGTTCCCTCCTTACCGCCGCAGGCGGCAAGGGAGACTACAAGCAGGCAGGACAGCGCTAACGCGGTAATTCGTTTTTTAAAGCTCATTAAAGGCATCCTCTCTACCGTTTATCATACTGATCTCAAGGTTACCGTTGCGGATACGAAGCTCGTCGATAAATTCCTTTTCCTGCGCCGCATCCTTAAGGGTAATTTCGTACCAAAGCTTATACATACTTCCGAGGTTGGTGGTCTTGGAGCGGGTAAGCTTATGGTAGGTAGTATATTTTTCGAAAAGGTCGTTAAATACGGTGGTATAGTTAAGCTCCTCGGGGATGATTATACGGAGGATACGGCTTCTGTCGCTGTGCTTGCCGAGGGAGGAGGCGGTATAAATAACCAGAGCAACCCCCATTATAACGGCAAAAAGGGCGGCATAGCCGAGGTAGCCCATTCCGCATATAAGGCCGGTGCCCATAGCGAGGAATATTGCACCAATCTCCCGTGCGGTTCCCGGTACCGAGCGGAAACGGACGAGACTGAAGGCGCCTGCAACGGCAACACCTGCGCCGATGTTTCCGTTTACCATCATAATAACGACGCAGACTATTGCGGGAAGAATGGCCATAGTTACGACGAAGCTTTTGGTATATTTCGTTTTAAAGGTATAGGTAAAGGCCAAAAACAGACCGATAAGCAGGGCGGTACCGATACAGAGTAAAAAATCAAGGGGGTTTATGACTCCTATGCCCGTAGTGTCGAATATGCCTTTAAAAAAGTTTTCCATTTTCCATTTCTCCTTTATATGCAGTTCCGTATTTTGAAAAAGCGGTTTTATAAATTTTATATTTTCTTAGCTGCTCAAGCATCCAGAAGGGTATTGCGCGTTCGCTTTTAAGCTCCATTACGACCATATCGGTAACGCTGTCGCCGTAGGAGCCGTGACAAAGGTCGAGGTCGGTTTTTCGGTATTTGATATCTCTGTCAAAGGTTATTCGGAATTCTCCGTCGAAGAAGGCCTGACGCGAATATGTAATTACCATTTTGGGAGACAGCTTTTCGTAAAAGCTTAAAAAGTATTCGATCTCGCGGCCTATCTGCGTATCGGGGAGCCTTCCCGTTTCCAGCGCTTTTACCGCTTCCCCGTAGGGTAGCTTCAGGCGCCGCTTATAAACGACCGAATCGTATTTCCTCTTAAGCTCGATAAAGGCGGGACTATCGTCGGTGGGGGTTCCGTAGCACCTAAGCCTCAGCTTTTCCTTATAAACCGTCGGCTTTTCTATCGAGTTTCGGACAAGGCGGAAGGTATCGGTATCGTAGTATATATTATTTATTACCGTTTCGCCGTATTCGTCGGGGAGGGCATTTTTCTTAACGACCCCAAGCAGCTTTTCGGCCATATCCTCCGATATAACATATTTAAGCTCGCAGCGTTTAAATATGCTCTTTATCTTCACGGTCATCCCCCCTTTTTTCATTATACATTATATTCGCCAAATTTAACAGTATTTTTAACAAAATATTCATATTTTATGGAGATTGTAAAAAAGTGTACACTTTAAAGAATTTTATGTTATAATAGAAAAAAACTTTTAGGACGGATAAAATGATACTGTACGGAAAGAACGAGCTTTTTAAAACTCTTATGCCTGAAAACGACGAAAATATCGGCGCACTTTTGGATTTCGCTGAAAAATACGCCCTTTCGGGTAACCTTATAAAGGCAAAGATCGCCTGGCTTATAATGATGGACGAAAATCCCTTTTCCCTCTCCATCGAGCGTAGCGGCATTTCGGGAAGCGCCGAGGTTTACGCCAAAAGAGACCTTACCGAGCTTCGCGACCTTTTCTTTATCTCCCCCAAGGACGATATTTTAGGCTGTTATCAACCTCAGAACACCCGCGTTTCGGGAGAAGAGGCCCGTATCGGCAAGCTTATTTCTGATTTTGTAAAAAAGCTTGAGGCGGCGGCCGACGACGAGGCATTTTTCGCCGAGGTAAAAAGCTTTTACGGAAAATACGGCGTAGGCGATTTCGGAATGAACAAGGCCTTTTATATGCTCGACGACGGCAGGCTCGTTCCCGTTTCCCATATCCGCGATATTTCCTTCGACCTCATCTACGGCTACGATACCCAGAAGCAGAAGCTTATCGCCAACACCGCCTCCTTCGTTTCGGGCGGCGGCGCAAACAATGTCCTTCTCTACGGCGACAGCGGTACGGGTAAATCCACCGCAATAAAGGCTATTTTAAATATGTTCTACGACAAGGGTATTCGTATGATACAGATTCAGAAGCATCAGTTTGTACATCTTTCCGCCCTCACCGAGCAGCTTAAAAAGCGCAACTACCGCTTCGTTTTATATATGGACGACCTTTCCTTTGAGGATTTTGAGGTTGAGTACAAGTACCTTAAGGCGGCTATTGAGGGCGGTCTTGAGGAAAAGCCCGAAAACGTACTTATCTACGCTACCTCCAACCGACGTCACCTTATTAAGGAGACCTTTACCGAGCGCGAGGGCGGCGACGATATTCACAGAAACGAATCGATTCAGGAGAAGATCTCTCTTTCCGACCGCTTCGGACTTTCTATCTTTTATCCAAAGCCGATGCAGCAGGAATATTTCAACATCGTTCTTCATCTTGCCGAGATAGAGGGTATTGAGGCCGACCGAGACACCCTTATTGCCGAGGCAAGAAAATGGGGAGTAGCTCACGGAGGATATTCGGGCCGAACGGCAACCCAATTTATCCGGCAATTCAAAGCCGCTCAGTAGTAAAGCTTTTCTGCATCCTATTCTGAAAAACCTATGCAAGGCAGGCGCAGACCGCGAGAAAAAAGAATAAACAAAAAAAGAAAAGGCAGTATGAAAATTCATACTGCCTTAGTTTTACGGTAAGAGCGAAAAAGCGCCTTCGGAGGAGGAATCGCCGCTTGAGGTGTCGCCGGAAGAGGTGTCTGACGAGGAGGTGTCGCCGGAAGAGGTATCGCCGGAAGAGGTATCGCCCGAGGAGGTATCGCCGCTTGAGGTATCGCCCGAAGAGGTATCACCCGAGGTAGTGTCGCCGCTTGAGGTATCGCCCGAGGTGGCGCCACCCGAAGAAGTATCACCGGAGGAGGTGCCTCCCGAGCCGCTTCCTGAGCCGCTTCCCGAGCCGCTTCCCGAACCGCTTCCCGAGCCGCTTCCCGAGCCGCTTCCCGAGCCGCCGCCCGAGCCTGCGACGTGTCCGCCGCTGTGCCAGCCGTCCTTATTTACGCCGTTTTGCTCCATATAATCTTCGGGAGTAATATTGTCGTAAATAAAGGCGTGAATAACGTCGGTGGCGTATTCGAGGTTGTAGTATACCGTCCAGCCGAGATGAGAGATGTTATATCTGTCGGAGATAACGAACTTGCTCTGCGGTACGCGGGTCTGCTCGAAGGTTATTTCCTTGGAGAACATATTCATAACGAGGGGGATGAGCTCGTTGTCGAAATGAAGGGAGGTCTCCATGTGCTTTACGATCTTTTTGGCAAGAGCGGGATATTTCGTTAATTCGAGGCCCTTTACACTGTTGAGAAGCTGCTCCATAACGAAGCGCTGACGGTCGGTACGGCCGTAGTCGTTGGCCTGACCCGAAACGTTGGTAGATACCGAACGGATTCGTGCCCACGCAACCGCCTGAACACCGTTCAGCAGCTGCTTTCCGCTCTTTTTAACGAGATATTTGTCGGCGCTTACTCCCATATGCTTGCACTGCTCGCGGATGTTGGAGTTGAGAGCCTTAGGGGCGTTTATTTCGGTCTCCTTAACGTCGATCTCAATTCCGCCGACGGCATCGACTATTTCGGCCATTCCGTAGAAGTTGACCGTAGCGTATTCCTTGATATCGAGGCCGAAATTTTGATTAAGGGTCTTGATAGCGAGGGCAGGGCCGCCGATAGAGTAGGCCGAGTTTATCTTTCTGTAGCCTCTTCCGGGAACCTCGACGAGACTGTCTCTCATTATCGAAATAAGCTTGATCTTACCCGTTTTGTTGTTAAGGGAGAGGATCATTATCGAGTCGGAAAGGCCCTTGAAGGAGCCGACCTTACGGGAATCGATTCCGAAGAGGGCAATATTGGTTACCTCTTCGTTTATGGGCTTGATGTTCTGAAGCTCCTGGTCGCCGTCGACCTCGTTATTATAGTTATAAGAGCCCTTTATATCGCAGTAAAGGAAACAGCCGTAGCCAAAGGCGGTACCGAGTAAAAGCACCAACACTGTAACAACGCTTATAAGAGAAATTACGGTAGTTTTTTTACCCTTGGACATTTTTCCGAAGGCTTCCTTTATTTTGGTGAAGAAGCCCTTTTTCTTGCGATGACTGCCATAGGCCTTGTTTAGGTCGATGGTCTTTTCCTTTTTAACCTTCTTTTTCGGTTTATCGTGTTTTGCTCCTTGAATTTCTTTAGCCATTTTCAGCATCCTTTTACATTTTTATATCATACGGGATATATTTTATCACAAAACTTTGATTATTTAAAGGGGGTAATTATATTTTTTATGACAAAATTCGATAAAATTTATTTCTCGTTTATGAGCAGTTTATATATATCGCCCTTTTTAAAGCCTGTATCTGCGGCGGCGGTTTTGGCAGCCATAGAGGCGGGACTTCCCTCTTTCATATAGCCTTTTGCCATTTCGACCGCCTCCTCAAGGGTATAAGCGTGACCCTCGGTATCGGGGTCAAAGCCCTCCACGATAAGGACATATTCCCCTCTCGGCTTAACCTCGTCGCCGTACATTTCAGCCGCCCCCGAAAGGGTCGTTCGTATGACCTCCTCGTGAAGCTTGGTAAGCTCGCGGACGAGGGTGATATTTCTGTCGCCGAAGACCTCCAGCATATCGCAAAGGGTCGCGGGAAGCTTATGAGGCGCCTCATAAAAGATCATTGTGCGGGTCTCCTTTTGAAGCTCGGCAAGATGGGCGCGGCGGCTGGGCTTATTAACGCTTAAAAAGCCCTCGAAGCAGAAGCGTCCGCTCTTCATTCCCGAGATAGCAAGGGCGGTTATAAGGGCGGAGGGACCGGGCACCGACTCGACGGGAATTCCGTTTTCGTGACACATACGGACAAGGTCCTCCCCCGGGTCGGATATGGCGGGCATACCTGCGTCGGAGACTAAGGCGCAGTCCTCACCGCTAAGCAGTCGGGCGATTATATCTCCTCCGCGCTGCATTTTATTATGCTCATAGTAGGCGAGCATAGGCTTATTTATTTCAAAATGATTAAGCAGTTTAACCGTAACGCGGGTATCCTCGGCGGCAATAAAATCGACCTTTCTGAGGGTCTCGATGGCGCGGGGAGAAAAATCGGACAGATTTCCGATAGGGGTTCCCACGACGTAAAGCTTTCCTGACATTAAAGATGTTCCTCCTTATAGGGGCCGTAAATTCTAAGCATTTCGGGAGAATAATTTCCCTTTCCGTCGTAGACGAAGAGGGGCGGCATTACGCGCATACCGCTTTTGCTGTCGCGTTTTCCCTCGACAAGGACGAGCCAAGGCTCCTCCCCCTCCTTTTTCGAGACGGTCCTGAGCCTTTTCGGCTCGACCTTATACTGCCTCATAAGGCAGATTATGTCGGCAAGGCGCTCGGGGCGCTGACATATACAAAGGCTTCCCGAAGAGCGAAGCAGAGACGAGCCCACCGAAATTACCTCCTCTAAGGTACACATGGTCTCGTGACGTGCAACGATATCGCGGTCGCCCGAGCTTAGTATTCCCGCGCCGCTTGCTTTATAGGGCGGATTGCAGGTTACAAGCTCGAAGGTGCCGAAGGGAAGCTTGCCCTTAAGGTCGTTAAGATCGGAGTTAACTACCGTGAATTTTTCTTTATAAAACTCCTTTGCGGTAGCGGTTGCAAGCTCGGCGGCCTCGTCGCTTATTTCGACGCCTACCGAGGAGGAAGCCTTTTCGTCGCGGAGCAGAAGAGCCGAGATTATTCCGCAGCCTGCCCCTAAGTCGACGTGGGTCCTGACCTTTTTGACCGAGGCAAAGTCGGCCAGAAGCACCGCATCGGTACCGAAGGTATGATTTTTCGAGACGTTTATAAAAAAGCCCTTGCCAAGCGGCTCACGCTTCATAGTCCGACCTCCTTAAAATTTCACATACATATTTATTGTACCAAATAAGCTTGAAAAAAGCAACCGATTATCGAAATATAATCGGTTGCTTATCTTTCAGTCGTCAGTTTTCTTCTGATTCTTTAAGTTGCTCTATTTTTTGCTCTATAATTTCGTTGGCCTTTATACACATTTCGTTCATAACAGGACGCTGCGATTCAAGGTAGCCCCTGAGCTCGTCGGGGGCATAGTTGCTCCAGGATTCGTGGAAAAGGCTTCCCTTTCCCGTAGCTTTAACAAGATTCGGTCCGTGATAATATATCGTATCGTTTGCGCCCTCTTCGGAAATTACGAAGAAGAAGGCGGCAACGTCCTCGTTATGGAAGGTCGTTTCCATGTCGTACAAATCGTTATTGAGATAATAGCTGAGGTAAAGACCTGCGCCGACGGGGTTTCTGGCGCCGTCGATAAGGCCCCAACCGCGATAGAGACTCGTTATCTTTGCTCTTTCGCCTTCCTTCCATACGGGGAGGTAGGTAACGCCCAAATGATCGGGGTTTATCTGTGTAAAATATCCGGTCCTTTTAAGGCCAAACACGTGACTGATAGCCATTCCCGTCTTACCTTCGCCGAAGCCGCCGCGGTCGAGCTTCACGATACCGTCCCGCTTCATTTCGGCGAAGAAATCCATAACCTCGAAGAGATGCTCGTCAAGGCTGACGGTCATACGGTCGTCCTTATAGGTGAAAAATCCGCCGCCCGCAATAGCGAGGATTCCTTCTCCGAGGATACCCGCGCCCATATAATCTTTACCCAGCTTCGAGACCTGCTGAGCGGCGTAGCGGAAGTTATCCACCGTCCATTTTCCTTCAGCGTAATATTCCTTGGGAGTTTTAAGGCCTGCGCTTTCGAAAATATGCTTATTATAAACGCAGACGTCGATCTCCGACCATACGTTGACGGCCGAATCTACGAGATAGGGGCGGTCTCTGAGGGTAGAGGCTTTAATTATAGACTGATTCCAAAAGGGATCCGAAAGGTCGAGCATTGCGGCGTCAAGCGGCTGCATAACCGTAAGAGAGCCGGGAAAATCGCCGTGTTCGTAGAAAATATCGCCCTGCGTTTTAGAGGCAATAGAGGCGGCGATGGTTTTTACGTAGTCGCCCTGCCCGATAAGTACGGGCTCGACCTCTATGCCAAGTTCCTGTTCGAACTCATGGGTAGCGACATCGTCCGTACTGAGCCAAGGATCCTTCCAGGTAACCATTTTTACGACCGAGCCGCGGTAGTCCTCGGGGTCGATAGACGGGTCCATTCCCGTAAGCGTTTTTTCGATCTCGGAGGGCTCTTTATTATAGTTTGGCAAGGCGGTTTGAACCTCCGTTTCGGCACATCCGCAGGCAAAGGAACAGGTAAGGCAAACGGTCAAAATTAGCGTTAAAATTCTTCTCTTTTTCATAGGTTCTCCTCCTTACATTTGTTTACATATTTATTATACCAAAAAAAGGTCATTCTGTCAACATAACCGGTCAAGCTCCCATTTGTTCGTCATCGACGAGGATGGTGCGCATCTTTAGGGACGAGGGAAGAGGGGATTTCCCGAAAGAGAGATATAAATTTGTTTCCCCTTTTCCCTTTTCCCTTTTCCCTAACGCTTAAAACTAAATCTCCGCCTAAGGCGGAACATAAAAACCCCGCCGTAAGATGGGTGCGGTTAGGGATTTATTGAGAGCGTAGGGGAGGGGGACCGCCGCAGCGGTGGTGGAGGAGAACATAGTTTTCTGTATTTAAACGGGAAAAGCTGCTCAATTTCCGTCGCGGTCGGCAGAAAGTTTAGATAATATCCCGCCCGGATTTGTGGTGTAGGTTTCTACTCATCCACCACTACGTGGTCCCCCTTCCCCCAAGGGAAGGCCGACGGATACCGAAGCAATTTTGCTTTCTTCACTCTTATTACTCGCGCCGAAGGCGTTACTATTTTCTGTCCACTGATTGATCACTGACCACTAAAAAAAGACCCTTTCGGGTCTTTTTTATTACATTCTGCTCCATTTAACGCCCTGGGGGGTGTCCTCGAGGACGATTCCCATTTCCTTGAGCTTGTCGCGGATAGCATCGGCGGTTTTAAAGTCCTTGGCCTTACGGGCGGCGGTGCGCTGCTCGATAAGGGCCTCGACCTCGGAGTCAAGGTCGTCGGTCTTACGATTATAAACGAGGCCTAAAACGTAGGTCAGCTCGTCGAAGAGGGTGATGGCGGCCTCGATTGCGACCTTTCCTGCGCCCTCGGCAACCATAGTGTTTATTTCGCGAACCATAGAGAAGAGAACACCGATAGCGTCGGCGGTATTGAAATCGTCGTCCATAGCGTCGATGAATTCCTGCCTATACTTTGCGAGGAATTCGGGGGCTTTGCCGCCCTCGGCCGCATTCTTAAGAGCGAAATCGAGATTGTCGCGGCAGGTATAGAGACGGTCTAATGCATTTTTGCCCTGCTCTATAATATCGGTAGAGTAGTTGATGGGGCTTCTGTAGTGAGAGGAGATCATCAGATAGCGGATAGGCTCGTAGCCGTATACGTTTGCGACCTCACGGACGGTAAAGAAGTTGTTCAGCGACTTGGACATCTTGCGGTTATCGACGTTGATATAGCCGTTATGCATCCAATAATGTGAAAAATCGCAGCCGTTGGCGCACTCGCTCTGTGCTATCTCGTTTTCGTGGTGGGGGAAGATAAGGTCCTGACCGCCGCAGTGAATATCGATGGTCTTTCCGAGGAAGCGTCCTGCCATAGCCGAGCACTCGATATGCCAGCCGGGACGGCCCTGACCCCAGGGAGACTCCCAATAGGGCTCGCCGGGCTTAGCCGACTTCCAAAGGCAGAAATCCATAGGATCTTCCTTGATCTCGGTAACGTCAATACGGGCGCCTGCCTCTAATTCGTCGAGGGGCTGATGTGAAAGCTTGCCGTACTCCTTAAATTTTTTGGCGCGGAAATATACGTCGCCCTTAGACTCGTAGGCATAGCCCTTTTCGATAAGGGAGGAAATAATATCCTGAATAGCGTCGATATTTTCGGTAGCCTTGGGATGAACGGTGGCCTCTCGGACGTTCAGGCCCTTAGCGTCGGTCCAGAATTCCTCGATATATCTTTCGGCAACCTCTTTTACGGTTATTCCCTCTTCGTTGGCCTTCTTTATAAGCTTATCGTCGATATCGGTAAAGTTCTGAACGAAGTTTACCTTATAGCCGCGCCACTCGAAATAGCGGCGCAGTACATCGAAAACGCAGAGGGGACGGGCGTTACCGATATGAATATAGTTATAAACGGTAGGTCCGCAGGCATAAATTTTCAGGGTTCCCTCCTCTACGGGAACGAGCTCCTGCTTCTCTCTTGTAAGGGTGTTAAAAATTTTCATATTATTTTCCTTCCTTAAGCTCTTTAATTTCTTTGTTCAGCTTATATATTTCGCCCTCTAAGCGACATAGCTCCTGACTTATGGGGTCGGGGATATGAATCTGATCGAGGGGTTTTATCTTTTCGCCGTTGAGTCTTACGACCCTTGCGGGAACGCCGACTACGGTGGCTCCGTCGGGAACCTCCTCAAGCACTACGGCTCCTGCCGCAATACGAACGTTGTTTCCGACCTTAAAGGGGCCCAGCACCTTGGCGCCCGAGGATATCATAACGTTGTTACCGATGGTCGGGTGACGTTTTCCGACGTCCTTTCCCGTACCGCCGAGGGTTACCCCCTGATAGATAAGAACGTCGTCGCCTATCTCGGCCGTTTCGCCGATCACGACCCCCGTACCGTGGTCGATAACAAGTCTTCTTCCGATTGTAGCGCCGGGATGAATTTCAATTCCCGTTTTTCTTACCGCCCTCTGAGAAACAAGGCGGGCAAGGAAAAACATTTTATGCCTATAAAAGAAATGCGCCCGACGGTGCATACGGATGGCCTTTACACCGGGATATAAAAAGAATATTTCAAGTGAATTTCGGGCGGCAGGGTCACGGTCCTTTACGGCCTGAATATCCTCTCGTATCCGCTTAAAAAACATAACTGCTCCTTTCTTATAAGCAGGAGAAACAAAAAGCCTCCATTGACCCTACGGTCAACGGAGGCGGTAATACCACGGTTCCACTCCTGTTTATAACTTGGCGCCTTAACGCGGCGAATTCGCGCAAGAGATACTTTCGCCCTTTGGCGGTTCCCCCCTGCGTGCTGACGGGCGCACTTCATAAAATTCCTACCCGAGGCTCCTTTCAGCCGACGAAAGCCTCTCTCTGAGGGCGGTAAAATTACTACTCTACCCGATAAACGCATCTTTATCTACTACTTATTATATTTATTTTTTCAGATTTGTCTACATTTATTTTGTCTGCTTAATAAAATCTTTATTATCGATAATATAGATAGCGCCCGAAATTACGCAGAGAATAGCCGAGATCCAAAGCAGGATCGAGGTAAGGACCGAGAAAACGGCGGCAATAATACCGATAATTCCCTCGGGTATCGGAAGCATACGGAAAATTTCGAGGGCCTGATATACCGTAAGGCCGAAGATTATGGCAATCATCTGAAAAACGGTTTTAAGCTTACCCCAGATATTTGCGGCGATGACCTTTCCGCCCGAGGTAGAAGCTATAAGGCGGATAGAGGAGACCATAAATTCTCTGAAGAGGACGATAAAGGCGATCCAGACGGCACCGTAGCCGATATCAAGGGCAATAAAGCCTAAAAAGGCTGCGGTGGTCAGCATTTTATCGGCCAAGGGGTCGAGAAACTTTCCAAAATCGGTTATGAGGCCTCTTTTACGGGCGATCTTACCGTCGAAAAGGTCAGTTAGTGCCGCTCCGATAAAGATAAGCATCGAAACGAGATAGTGAAAAGGAAACTCCCACACGAGGGTCAGCATAAAAACGGGGGTTAAAATTATTCTGAGTACTGTCAGTTTATTCGGTAGGTTCATCGGTTTTTTCTCCTAACAGGTCGTATTCAAGACAGTCGTTTACCAAAACGTAAACATAATCGCCGATAACGAGGGGTGCGTCTGAGGTAAAGAATACCTTTCCGTCGATCTCGGGGGCATCGGCTCGGCTTCGGCCGAAATAGCATTTAATATAATCGTCCCAGCCTTCGATAAGCACCTCGACGACAGAGCCGATTTTTTCCTCGTTCTTTTCGGCGGCAATCATCATCTGATCGGCCATAATGAGCTCCATACGGTCGTTTTTGACCTGCTCGTCAAGCTGATCCTCAAAGGCGGCGGCTATCGTATCCTCCTCTGCAGAGTAGGTAAAGCAGCCGAGACGGTCGAAACGGATCTCCTTAACAAATTCGTGAAGGGAGCAGAACTGCTCATCGGTCTCACCGGGGAAGCCCGTAATAAAGGTAGTTCTGAGGGTAACCTCGGGAAGCTTTTCCCTTATTCTTTTTATAAGGGCAGTAAGGCTTTCGCGGTCGCCTCTTCGGTTCATTCGCTTAAGGATAGCTTTGTCGGCGTGCTGAAGAGGGATATCGAGGTATTCGACTAACTTTTTCTCCCTGCCGATAACCTCTAAAAGCTCGTCGGTGATACGCTCGGGATAGGTATAAAGGGTACGTATCCAATGCAGCTTTTCGATCCCTGCAAGCTTGCTCAGAAGCTCGGGAAGCATTGATCTTCCGTAGATATCCTCGCCGTAGGCGGTAGTATCCTGCGCTACGACGATAAGCTCGGTAACGCCGCCGTCGGCAAGCCTTTCGGCCTCTTTTACTATATCCTCTATCTTTCGGCTACGCATTTTTCCGCGAATTTTCGGAATTGCGCAATAGGTACAGCAGTTATTACAGCCCTCGGATATCTTTATATAGGCCGTAAAGGGCATACCGCCGAGTATTCGCTGACAGTTAAGGTCAAGGTCCTCCTTGGGGCCGTAGGAGTTTTTACGGCTTCCCTCGATAGCCTCTCTCGTTATTCTTGCGATGTCCTTATTCGATCCGATGCCGACCACAACGTCGACCTCGGGAATTTCCTCAGTAACGTCGTCCTTATAACGCTCTGCGAGACAGCCCGTAACGATAAGGGCCTTAAGTCTGCCGTCCTTTTTATAGGCCGCACATTCGAGAATATTCTCGATTGCTTCGGCCTTTGCAGACTCGATAAAGCCGCAGGTGTTAATAATTATTGCGTCGGCCTCCGCCTCTACGGGGGTAAGCTCGAAGCCTTCCTTCTGAAGGGAGAAGAGCATTGCCTCGGCATCGACCTGATTTTTAGGGCATCCGAGAGATACCATACTAACCTTATATGACATTAGTTTTCCTCGCTGAATTCTATTTGCTCGCTGTAGTTCTTAAGGACGCTTTTAATATCTGAATAGGAAAAGCCCTTTCGGACAAGGGCGGCAAAGACCTTTTCTACGTCCTTTTCGCTATTTAGCTTAGTTTTATATTTGGTTTCGATGAGCCTTGCGAGCTTTTCCCGCTCATCGGTCTCGTCTTCGGAGGATATCTCCTTTATTATATCGGAGGATATCCCCTTCATAGACAGTTTATATCTTATTTCTCTTTTAGAGGAGCCCGAGGCCGACAGATATTCGGCCAGGCGTCTTGCGTACCTTTCGTCGTCGATAAGTCCCAGCTCCGCCATTCGGTTTACAGCCTGAGCGGAGGCGACGGGACCGAAGCCTGCCGCGATAAGCTTATCGCGGAGAGCCTTTTCGGAATGATCCGACCGAGAAAGGTACCATAGGGCACGGGATTTCGCCCTCGCGTAGTCCGACTCGAACCGAATATCCTCGGGGTCGGTAATATCGAACCCCGGGCAAAGCTTTTTCGCCTCGACGATATCCTTATCGAGAGAAAGCTCGGTTCCGTCCTCTAAAATTATATGATCGAGATGCTTTTTTCCGCTTTTGATCGACAAAATTTTCATCAGTCGTCGACCGCGATATCAATATTTACCTTTTTGCGACGGGGGGTAGCGGCAGGGACGGCTTCCTCTGCGGCAGGGGCGGGAGCGGCCTTTTCCTCGGCAGCCTCTTCGCCCGAGTTGTTCATAGCGGCAACTATCTTATCCTCGATCTCCTGAGCCAAAGCGGCATCCTCCTCGAAGAGTATCTTAACGTTGTCGCGGCCCTGAGCAAGGCGGGTCTCGCCGTAGTAGAACCAGGCGCCCGAACGCTTTAATATATCGTACTTAAGACCGATATCGACAAGCTCGCCGGTATGAGAAATACCCTTACCGTACATAATATCGAACTCGGCCTCACGGAAGGGGGGAGCAACCTTATTCTTAACCACCTTTGCGCGGGTACGGGAGCCGATCATTTCGCCGCCGACCTTGATGGTCTCGACCCTTCTTACGTCGATACGGACCGAGGCATAGAACTTAAGGGCGCGGCCGCCCGTAGTCGTCTCGGAGCTTCCGTAGATAACACCAACCTTGTCGCGGAGCTGGTTAATAAAGATCGCGATACAGTTGGACTTGGAAATAGCACCTGCAAGCTTACGGAGAGCCTGAGACATAAGACGTGCGTGAAGGCCGACGTGACTGTCGCCCATTTCGCCTTCGATCTCGGCCTTGGGAACAAGGGCCGCAACCGAGTCGACTACAACTACGTCGATAGCTCCCGAACGAACGAGCGCTTCGGTGATCTCTAAGGCCTGCTCACCTGTATCGGGCTGAGAAACGAGGAGGGAATCGATATCGACTCCGAGGGCTTTTGAATAAACGGGGTCGAGAGCGTGCTCAACATCGATAAATGCGGCGGTACCGCCCTGCTTTTGAGCCTCGGCTACAACGTGGAGGGCAAGGGTAGTTTTACCCGAGGATTCGGGTCCGTAGATCTCGACGATACGTCCTCTCGGCATACCGCCTATTCCGAGGGCGGAGTCAAGGGAAATTGAGCCGGTGCGGATATGCTCAACGCTCATTCCCGTATTTTCGCCAAGGCGCATAACGGCACCCTGACCAAACTGCTTTTCAATCTGCTGAAGGGCCGTAGCCAACGCTTTGCTTTTATCTTCTGACATAGTTTTTTACCACCTTTATATTTATTTGCTTATATTATACATTATTCGCTGTCCCAAAAACGACCCTCTCGATACCCAAAAGATCGCAGGCAAAGCCTATTTCGGTAAAGCCCTCCTGCCGCAGAATCTCGGCAACCAAGGGGGCTTCCTTAATGCCTACCTCAAAGGCGAGCCTACCGCCCCGTTTTAAGGCGGTTTTCCACCTTTTCGTTATGACCCTATAGAAATAAAGTCCGTCCTCGCCGCCGAAAAGAGCGACCTCGGGCTCCTTTAATACCTCGCGGGAAAGTATCTCGCGGTCGGCAAAAGGAATATAGGGAGGGTTACTTAAAATTATATCGAACTCACCGAAGGGCTCGTCACAGACGTCGGCCTTTACGGGGGTCACGTTAACGGCCTCGTTGTGCCTTACGTTTTTTTCTAAGAAGGCATAGGCCTCGTCGTATTTTTCTACCGCGGTGACTTCCGCCTCGGGGAGATTTTTCGCGACGCTTATTGCGATACAGCCGCTTCCCGAGCAAAGATCGGCTATTTTCGGGGCCGTTATTCCTTCGGCCATCGACAGGGCCGTCTCTACAAGTAGCTCGGTATCCTGACGGGGGATAAGAACCCCTTCTCCCACAAGAAATTCAAGTCCGAAAAACCACCAACGGCCTATAATATACTGCAGTGGGATTCCTTTTTTGCGTTCCTCCAAGACGGTGTCTATAGCCTGCGTCTCGGCGGAGGGAAGCTCTATTCTAAGACGGTTGGGCTCGGTATCCGTGACGTAGGATAAAATTATTTTCGCTTCGGAATCGAGCTCGTCGGTAACCCCTTTAAGCCCTTCCTTTATATAGGCCAAGGCCTCTCTGTATGGGATCACCATTTGTCGTCTTCTTCGTTTTCGGGGATAACGTCATTCATAGCGGCGATAGCGACCTCTATCATAGAGTCGTCGGGCTCCTTAACGGTTATCCTTTGGATCCAGAGGCCGGGAGCGGCGATAATTCGGGTCACGATATTGTCGTAGCGGCCGCAGATCTTGATAAGCTCGTAGCCGAGTCCGCAGATAACGGGAACAAGGAGCAGCTTTATGATGGTTCGAAGCCATAAAACGCCTCTGAGCCAAGGGAAGATGGCGTCGAAAATGAGGGTTATAAAAATACTTACGATAAGCATCAGTATCATAAAGGAGGTTCCGCAGCGGGGATGAAAACGCTTTTGCGCTCTTACGTTTTCGACCGTCAGGGGCAGGCCCGCCTCGTAGCAGAAAATAGTTTTATGCTCGGCGCCGTGGTATCTGAATACTCTTTTGATATCCTTCGTATAGGAAACGGCAAGCATATATCCGAGGAAGATTACTATCTTTAAAACCCCCTCGAAAAGGGCCTGAAACGGGGTTAAAACACCGCCCGCAAGGTAGTTTATACCCTTAAAGGCAAGGCTCGGAAGATAGATAAAAAGTCCGATACAGAGTATAACCGCAAGGACGGTGGCAACTATCATAATAACCGTAAGAAGGCCGTTTTTCTTTTTAGGAGGCTCTTCCTCTTTTTTCTCGGCCGAATCGGTATTTTCCTCGGTTTTATTTTCGTCGGTCTCCTCAAGCTCGTCAAGATAGCCCGATTTATCGGCCGAATCCATCATAGCCTTATAGCCGATAAGCATCGAGTCGATAAAGCCGACAACACCGCGTATGATCGGCCATTTGAAGAAAAAGCACTTGTTTTTAATGCTTTTTATCTCCATGGGAAAAACCTCGACGCCTCCGTCCTTCATACGGACGGCCATAGCGTCTTTTTTTGGGCCACGCATCATTATTCCTTCGATAAGAGCCTGACCGCCGATGCTTGTTATTTTATTGCTCATTATTTTCTCCTTCGGGGATATTTTCGCAGATAGGCAGGACTATGGTAACCGTAGTTCCCACACCCTCGGTACTGTCGATAAGGATCAGTCCGTTATGCTGCTTTATTATTTCGTCGGCCACGGCAAGGCCTATACCCGAACCGCGTACCTGTTTATTTGCTTTATAGAATTTTTCTTTAACTCGGTCGAGATCCTTCTCGGCAATTCCGACGCCCGTATCGCTTATGGATATCTGAACACAGCCGTCCTCGATGTGCTGCTCAATGAGTATCTGACCGCCCGGCTGATTATACTTAAGGGCGTTGTCGATAGCGTTTATAAATACCTGCTTAATGCGGTTGGGGTCGCCGTTACAGTATATCGAATCTATCGGGGGGACGTAGACCAGCTCGACCTTCTGCTTTTTAGCAAGCTCCTTATACATATCGGCCGCTTCGGCGAGGATAATGGCTAAATCGAACTTCTCAAAGTTCATTGAAAGGCGGCCCGACTGCATACGGGAGAAGTCGAGAAGCTCTTCGACGAGACTATGAAGTCGTTCAGACTCCTTAAGGACCACGTCGAGACCCTTGTTTACGGTTTCTTCGTCGTAGCCGATAGACATTTTTGCCGTTTCGGCCCAGCCGCGTATGGCAGTAAGGGGGGTACGAAGCTCGTGTGAAACCGAGGAAATAAAGTCGTTTTTTAGATTTTCGGCCGATTTAAGCTCGCTTGCCATATAGTTTATCGAATCGCAGAGCTCGCCTATTTCGTTATTGGCCTTAAGCTCGATCCTCTGATCGAAATCGCCGAGGGCTATTTTGCGCGCTACAGAGCTTACGTCCCTTATGGGGCGGACGATAGAACGGATAAAGTACATTCCCGTAATAAACAGGATGGTAAGCACGGCGGCTCCGAGAAGCACCGCGAAAAGGCAGGTCCAGAATATCTGCTTGTTGACCTTTTCTAAGGAAACTATCCATCTTACCGCTCCGAAAAGCTCGTCGCCGCTGTAAAGCAGCTCGGTTTTGCAGAGTATCGACTCCCCTACCGAGCTTTTTCCGCTAAAATAGCCGTCGGAGGTAGAGCTTAGCGCACTCTGAAAATCGGGCATAGAGGAGGGCTCGTGAGAGAAGCCGGTGGTCGAAATCAGAAGATGACCGTTTGGGTCTAAAACCTGAATTTCAAGCTTATCCTTATATGCGAACTCCTCGCAGTAGTCGCGGGCGGTGGTCTCGTAGTTTTCGGGGAGACAGTTTGAGATAGGGGTTATAAAGGAGCTTGCGTACTCCTCCGCGGCGGTTTTGGTCTGTGAAATATAGTAGCTGTGGATGAACACACAAAGGATGATCTCGACCGCGATTATTATAAGAAACATTATAAGCAGTACGTTTAAGGCCCAGCGCCAGGCGACGCTTTTAAATTTTATCTCTATTTCCAATGTGTGTCCCTCCTTTCATCGGGGTTTTATTTAAAATCAGTTACTGTTCCACTTGTAGCCCATTCCCCAGACGGTTACAAGGTGCTTCGGGGCGGAGGGCTGATCCTCTATTTTCATACGGAGACGGCGGATATTAACGTCGACGATCTTTTCCTCGCCGAAATAGCCGGTTCCCCATACCTTATTAAGAATATCGGTTCGATCCAGAGCGGTATCGGGATTTTGAAAGAAATATTCGACGATCTGAAATTCGACCTGAGTAAGCTCGATATCCTTACCCGATTTTTTAAGGGTATGACGGCGGGTATTGAGGACGAAATCGCCGAGGGTTATTTCCTCTAAGGCCGAGACCTTTTCCGCATCGTTTACGCCGACGCGGCGGTAGAGCGAGTCGACGCGGGCAAGCAGCTCGGAGGGAGAAAAGGGCTTGGTGATATAGTCGTCGGCTCCCATCATAAGGCCGCTTATTTTGTCCATTTCCTGAGTACGGGCGGTAAGCATTATGACTCCGAGCTTCTGACTACGGGTCCTCAGCTCCTTACAAAGGGTAAAGCCGTCCATTCCCGGCATTGAAATATCGAGCAGGGCTATATCGAAATCGGGCTCTGCGTCGTAGATCTGAAGGGCTTCCTCGCCGCTTCCCGCTTCTACGATCTCGTAGCCTGCGCGACGGAGGTTTATGGCTTCGAAGCTACGTATAGCTTCTTCGTCTTCGACTATAAGAATTTTTTTCATAGCGTTCTCCTTTACTGAATCGTGTCGAACATATCGTTAACCTTATCGAGGGTAATTCCGAGGGTATTATCGGGATTTACCGCCGCAAGGTAGGCTATAGTTTCGGTTTTTTCCAGAAGCGTAAAGCCGCCGCTTTCATACTGCCCCGACTCGTAGTCGGCAGGATTTACGGCAAGTATTCTGAAAAGCTCCTCCCCCGACATCTTGGTCTCGGGGTCGTATCTGAAGAGGGTCCTCATCCTCGTTTCGGTATTGCGAAGGAGGAAAAGCTTCTTTTTAAGCTCGGTGGGTACGGTTAAGCTGTAGCCGTCGGTATAGTTCATAAACACCGACTGATTTATACGGAAGTTGCTTCCGCTAAAGCTACACCAATTGGTGTAGTAGACCCGGTCGGTCTCGCCCATGTCGGCGGTAGACTCCAAAAGCTCCAATAGAGGCAGGTCGATAATTCCGTCGCCGTCGAAATCGCGGGAGGAAACGGTTCCCGTTCGGTAGGTCGGCTGCGCCTCGGGGGCGGCAGGGTCGAAAATGCCTTTTAAAACGCCTTCGTCGAACCATACGATCTCGGTTAAAATTCCGCTTCCCTTAAGAGCGTCGACATAAAGGGCGGGGGTTCCGTCGGTAAGGGTAGATACCACGGGGGAAAGGTAGGAGCTGACTCCGCCGTCGAGGGCCACAGAGCCGAGCTCGGAAATTCCCTCACGGGTAAGGGCGAAAACCTTTGCGCCTGCGGTTTTTTCGGTGGTGTTGAGGTTAAGCACCACCAGGTTGTCTCCGCCGTTGCCCGTAAGCTCGGCACAGAGGAAGTTGGTATAGGGCTCTAAGGCACGCTGAATCAAGGCGGTTCCGTCGAAGGTATAAACTCCGACCTTTTTATCGACCGTTCCGTAAACCATCCAGCCGACAATTATCTCTAAGGTTCCGTCCTTATCGAGGTCGGCAAAGGTTACGCTTTCAACGTCGCTTCCGATAAGGCTCAGGTCTCCCCTGCTCTTCCATTTGTCGCCGTCGGAGGAGATAACGTTTATATGGATCGAAAGAGAGGTCTCACCCGCAACCGCGTATAGGGCGATAGCTTCGTCGCGTCGGTCGCCGTCGAGGTCTTTCAGGATAAAGGCCGAGCGATATTGCCCCGAAAGCGGATATTTAAGGGTAAGATTATCGCCCGCAGAGGCTTCAAGAGCCTGCTGTACGGGGTAGAGGTCACCCTCAAGCTTCGGGGGTACGATCAGCTTGTCGACACCCGAGCCGACGGTGTCGCAGCCGGTTAAAAAAAGGCATAAAACCGCCGCTAATATAAGCGAAATAAGTCGAATTTTTTTCAAGGCGCAACACCTCCCCTTTTACCTAATTATACATAATAGATTATAACATAAACATTTACAAAAATAAAGACTTTTTATGAATATTTGAGATAAAAAAAGCGGCTACGATATCCGATTGAATCGTAGCCGTATATTTTTTCGGTATCTGTTCGAATATTATTCGCCGACCGACACACTCTCGCCCGAGCTTACGCAGAACATACCGTTCGGCTGCTCGAACCAGACGTCGATGAGGGTCGGGTTATAAACCGTTTTCGAGTCGGCGGAGAATACTAAACGGTCGTAGGCCTCGACGTATTCTCTTATCTCGATATTGGTAGCGTACCAGGTATCCTCGCGGTTTGCGACGATCTTCAAAATATCCTCGATATGCTCCCAGTTGCCCTTTTGTTCAAACTCAAAGGTATGACCCCAGACGTAGAAAAGCCTCGGGGTATAGTGAGGAAAATAGCCTCCCGATACGGGAAGGTCGGCAAATTCCTGCGCCCAGACAAAAGCGTTTTCGTTGTCGTGGTGCATAGTGGGGACCCAGTTATACCAGTCGCTCGGCAGGCGGAAGAGGTTATTATCCCCCGCAAGGCTTCGGGCATACATAAAGCCCAGATCCTTAATATAGCCCCTTATATTCTCGTAGTCGGCGCCGTTTCCGAGATAGGTTATGCCGCTGTTGGGGTAGGCAAGGCCACGAACAAGCTTACCAAGGGTATTTTCAAGGCACATTCGGTCGTTTAAATACTCCTGAATTCCCTCGAAGGGGCGGAGCATTCCGGGAGCGGTATGCTCAAAGCCGTGGCAGGCGATCTCGTGACCCTTAGCGAGAAAATTCTCCTTCATTTCTTCTGCGCTGAGGCGGCCGGAGCTTCCGATATCACTGCCCACGACGTTGAAGGTACCCTTTACGCCGTAGCTACTGAAAATTTCGGCCAGCTTTAGATCATATCGGCTACCGTCGTCGTAGCTAAATGTTACGGCCTTTAGCTTGCCGCCGGGAAAACGCAAATGTCTGTATTTCATAAATATCACCAACTAAAAAATGATGGCAGCATCAAATGCTACCATCATTATAACACTATTTTTTCTTATTTCAACAAAAATCAGTCGACGATGATGCTTTCGCCGTTCATTTCGGCAGGCTGAGGCAGGCCTAAGATCTTAAGCATAGAGGGAGCGATGTCGGCAAGGCGACCGCCCTCACGGAGACTGCAGGGATAGCCTACTACGCAGAAGGGAACGGGGTTGGTGGTGTGGGGGGTGAAGGGCTCGCCCTTTTCGTCGAACATAACGTCGGCGTTACCGTGGTCGGCGGTGATGATCACCGAGCCACCCATCTCGGTTGCGGCCTCTACGACCCTACCGACGCAGGTGTCAACCGCCTCAACGGCGGCTACCGCGGCGTCGAAGATACCGGTATGGCCTACCATATCGCAGTTAGCGAAGTTAAGTATTACTACGTCGTATTTGCCCGAGCGGATCTGCTCGCAGACGGCGTCGCATACGGGATATGCGCTCATTTCGGGCTGAAGATCGAAGGTGGGAACGTCGGGAGACTGAATAAGGATTCTGTCCTCACCCTCGAAGGTCTTTTCCTCGCCGCCGTTAAAGAAGAAGGTTACGTGAGCGTACTTCTGAGTTTCGGCGATGCGAAGCTGAGTAAGACCCTTGGAGGAAAGGTATTCGCCGAGGGTCATCTTAAGCTCCTCGGGAGGGAAGGCGACCGAGACGTTAGGCATAGTCTCGTCGTACTGTGTCATACAGACGTAATTTAGGGGGAAGAAGCCCTTCTTTCTCTCGAAGCCGTCGAAATTGGGATCGACGAAGGTGCGGGTGATCTGACGTGCACGGTCGGGACGGAAGTTGAAGGAGACGACGCTGTCATTTGCTCCGATCATACCGTTTTTGTCGATAACGGTGGGAACGATAAACTCGTCGGTAACGTCCTTCGAATAAGACTCTTCCATAGCCTTTACGGGGTCATCGGCCTCGATGCCCTCGCCGTAGACCATAGCGGCATAGGCCTTTTCAACGCGATCCCAAGCGAAGTCGCGGTCCATTGCGTAGTAGCGACCCATAACGGTAGCGACCTTACCGACACCGAGCTCGGTCATTTTTGCCTGAAGATCGGCAATGAAGCCTGCGCCCGAGGTGGTGGAGACGTCACGGCCGTCCATAAAGCAGTGAACGAATACCTTGGTAAGGCCGTTTTTCTTTGCAAGCTCTAAGAGGCCGTAAAGATGCTCGATATGGCTATGAACTCCGCCGTCGGAGAGAAGACCGATAAGGTGAAGAGCGCTGTCGTTCTTTTTGCAGTTTTCTACGGCGGCCTTAAGACACTCGATATCGAAGAAGTCGCCGTCGGCGATGGACTTGGAGATCTTTACAAGCATCTGATAAACGACGCGTCCTGCGCCGATGTTGGTATGTCCTACCTCAGAGTTGCCCATCTGACCGTCGGGAAGGCCGACGTCAAGACCCGAAGCTCCTATAGTGGTAAAGGGATTTTCGGCAAAAAGCTTTGAAAGGTTGGGAGTTTTTGCGGCGGCGATGGCGTTGCCCTCGGTGGCCTCTCTTACTCCGAAACCGTCCATAATACATAATACAACAGGTTTTTTCATTTTATTTCTCCGTGTTTTATTTGGAAGCGGCTTTAACGATAACGCTGAAGTCCTCAGCCTTAAGGGAAGCGCCGCCGATAAGTCCGCCGTCAACGTTGACCTTAGCTACGAGCTCGTCAGCGTTTTTAGCGTTCATGGAGCCGCCGTACTGAACGGTAACGGTCTCGGCAGCCTCTTTGCCGTAAACCTCGGCAATAGCCTCGCGAACGTAGCCGTTTCCTTCGTCGGCCTGATCTGCAGTAGCGGTAACGCCGGTACCGATAGCCCAAACGGGCTCGTAGGCGATTATGATGTTCTTAAGCTGATCGGCAGATACATTGGTAAGAGCCATCTTGGTCTGGAACTTAAGGAGGGTCTCGGTATAGCCGAGCTCTCTCTGCTCTAAAGTCTCGCCTACGCAAACGATGGCGGTAAGGCCTGCGTTTACAGCGGCAAGGGTGCGGAGGTTAACGGTCTGATCGGTCTCGCCGAAGTACTGTCTTCTCTCGGAATGTCCGATAACGACGTACTCAACTCCGCAAGCGGTAAGCATTTCGGCAGAAACCTCACCGGTGTATGCGCCCGAAGCCTTGAAGTGAACATTCTCGGCACCGATCTTGATGTTGGAGTCCTTTGCGGCCTCAACTGCGGCGGCTATGTCAACATAGGGTACGCAGAGAACTACGTCACAGTCTGCGTCCTTAACTAAGGGCTTCATTTCGTTAATAAGAGCGGTGGTCTCAGCGGGGGTCTTGTTCATTTTCCAGTTACCTGCGATAACTGCTTTACGGGTAGCTTTGTTCATTTTAATTTCTCTCCTTTATTTACGGGCGACCAACGACCGCCCCTACATTACACGAATATCCCTCCGCGGTTTCGTGGAGGGATTTCGTCTTAAAAATTATTTATCGTTCATTGCGGCGATGCCGGGAAGCTCTTTACCCTCGAGGAACTCAAGAGAAGCTCCGCCACCGGTGGAAATGTGGCTCATCTTGTCGCCGAAGCCGAGGTTGTTAACGGCTGCGGCAGAGTCGCCTCCGCCGATGATGGTGATAGCGTCGGTCTCGGCAAGAGCCTTAGCAACCGAGATGGTTCCGTTTGCGAAAACGGGGTTCTCGGAAACGCCCATAGGTCCGTTCCAAACAACGGTCTTAGCGTTTTTAACCTCTTCTGCGAAGAGCTTTGCAGACTCGGTACCGATATCGAGTCCCATCATATCGTCGGGGATAGCGTTTACGGCAACGCAGGTAGCCTCAACGGGAGCATCGATGGGATCGGGGAAGGACTTGGTGATCATGGTATCGACGGGAAGAAGGATTTTAACGCCCTTTTCCTCGGCCTTCTTGAGCATTTCCTTACAGTAGTCAACCTTCTCGAGGTCTACGAGAGAGGTACCGACGCTGTAGCCCTGAGCCACTGCGAAGGTGTAGGACATACCGCCGCCGATGATAAGGGTATCGGCCTTGTTAAGGAGGTTTTCGATAACGGTAAGCTTATCGGCAACCTTTGCACCGCCGAGGATGCAAACGAAGGGACGCTCGGGATTCTCAACGGCATTTCCGAGGTACTTAAGCTCCTTCTGAATGAGGTAGCCAACAACTGCCTCCTCTACGTAATCAACTACGCCAACGGTAGAGCAGTGTGCGCGGTGAGCGGCGCCGAATGCGTCGTTTACGAAAACGTCTGCGAGGGAGCCGAGCTCCTTAGAAAAAGCTTCGCCGTTCTTGGTCTCTTCTGCTCTGTAGCGGGTGTTCTGAAGAAGGACAACGTCGCCGTCCTTCATAGCGGCAACAGCGGCCTTTGCGTTCTCGCCTACAACGTTATCGTCAGCGGCAAAAACAACTTCCTTGCCTAAATGCTCGGAAAGTCTCTTTGCAACGGGAGCAAGAGAAAGCTCGGGCTTGGGCTCGCCCTTGGGTTTTCCGAGGTGAGAACAGAGGATTACCTTACCGCCGTCGGCGATAAGCTTCTTGATGGTGGGGAGGGCGGCAACGATTCTGTTTTCGTCGGTGATAACGCCCGCCTTAAGGGGAACGTTAAAGTCGCAACGAACGAGAACGCGCTTACCTTTTACGTTAATGTCGTCTACTGTTTTTTTGTTAAGTGCTGTCATTTTGAATCGTCCTTTCGAAAGTGATTGTTAAAAAATAAACACATTATTTATATTGTACACAAAAAACTGATTTTTTGCAACATATATTTATGCTGAAATTATGATTTTTTACCATTTATAATTGTGCAACTGACCAAAATTTTGAAGCTCGGGATAGTTCCACTGGCGCAGCACCTCGTAGGCACCTATCGCTACGGCGTTAGACAGGTTAAGACTGCGGGCGTCCGACACCGTAGGTATTCTGACACAGCTTTCGGGGTTTTTAAGGAGCAGTTCCTCGGGCAGACCCTTAGTTTCCTTTCCGAAAAGGAGGTAGCAGTTATCGGGGTAGTTTGCCTCGGTATGGGTATGAAGGGCTTTGGTGGTAAAGTAGAAGAAGGCTCCCTCGTTTTTAGCGAAAAAGTCGTCTAAATTATCGTAGTAGGTTATATCGAGAAGGTCCCAATAATCGAGACCTGCCCTTTTAAGCTTTTTGTCGTCAATTTCGAAGCCGAAAGGACGAACGAGGTGAAGTCTTGCCCCCGTTGCGGCGCAGGTACGGGCAACGTTTCCCGTATTACCCGCAATTTCGGGCTCCACCATAACTATATTCAGAGTTGCCATTTATTCTTTTTCCTTTTCCTTTTCCTCTTTTTCCTTAAGGGAGGCGTCGAGCTCCTCCAAATGCCTTGTCCATTCGACGTCGCTTACCTCGGGATTAGCCTCACGGTAGGTCGTATACATTTTTTCGAGAACCTTCTTATAGTCCTTTCTGAAATGCAGACGGGTCTTGATTCCGATAAGGCAGATTATAAGGGTAAAAAGGCAGATAAGTATTCCGGGTACGAAATACATCCAGAATTTAGGGTTATTAAGGTAACCGTTGTTTAAAAATTCGTTGGTGGTCTCGGCATCGTTATGATAGATTCGGGTAAGCTGTGCAAAGACGGCCGCAAGGTTTAAGACGAGGGCTATAGCGTGAAGCTTTCGCTTTATAAGATAGAGGGACACGGCCACCGCCACAAAGGCGATACAGCTAACGATATAAAGGGGCATATCGAGATTTTTGGCGTTTTTCGTATAGATAAGAAGGGAGGTCGTACCGCCGAAAATAAGGCCGAACTGAAAGATCATAAGCCATATAGTCGAAAGAAGATTCAGCCTCTTGGAGGTCTTATAATAGCCGCTTCCCGTATCGAGGCGGTTTACTCCTTTATTGTAGTTTTCCTGCTCTACGCGGGCGGTGACCGATTTATAAAATTTCATTTTTCTCTCCTGTAAGCTTAGTCTATATAAGTATACAGTATGCTTCCCGTTTTTTCAAGACAAAAAAAGTGCGATCCGAACGGACCGTACTCTTAAGGACGAAATGCCTAAAAAAGCAAATTTTTGCGGCCTAATGTGTTAAAAAGCCGTGGTACGCGACAGCGTTACCACGGCTTT
>SFWF01000060.1 GCA_004560045.1 bacterium
CCACGGCGGTGGTCCCCCTTCCCTGCTAGGGAAGGCCGAGAGAAACGCAAATTTTTAATTTTCGAAAAACTAATATCTTTTATAAAGCTTTTAGCTTTATTGTTATTTACCATCTATCAATTTCGGTATCCGTCGGCCTTTCCGCGGCAGGCTGCCGCCCCCATACGCGAATTATATTCTATGAAAAGATTAAGTGTGTAGGCCCGACCGTAAGATATCGGTATCCGTTGGCCTTCCCTAGCAGGGAAGGGGGACCGTGTAAACGGTGGATGAGTAGAAACCTATAAAGAGATATAATCGGGAAGAGAAGAAAATGAGTTTAAAATATAATAAAAAGCTCGTTAAAAACGCACAGACCCTTCGAAAGAACATGACCGACGAAGAAAAACGTCTTTGGTATAATTTTCTTAAGAAGCTTCCCTTTCCCGTAAACCGTCAAAAGAATATCGGTAATTATATCGTCGATTTTTATATAGCAAGCAAGAAAACGGTAATTGAGCTCGACGGATCTCAGCATTTTGAGGAAGAACACGAAAACGCCGATAAGCTTCGAGACGCCGAACTCAGAAAACTCGGACTACGGGTGCTTCGTTATACAAACGACGATATCAAAAAGCATTTCTATGAGGTTTGCTGTGAGCTTGCCGAAGCATTTGAGCTTAGCATAGACGTTTCCGAAATATTGTCGGACGAGTAACACCTCATCCACCACTGCGCAAAATGGTGTTCTTCCCTGCGGTCGGAAATACGACCCTACGGGTCGTGGTCCCCCTTCTCCCTGAGGAGAAGGCCTAAATAACCTATGGAGGTTTTCATTATGAAAAAAAGAGTTGCTGTAATCGGTTACGGCGGACAGGGTGCCTGGCACTGCGGTCAGGTACTTAAAAGCGACGCCTGCGAGCTTGCCGGAACCTACGATATAAGGGAGATTCGCCGCGAGGCCGCTAAGAAAAACGGAATCTTCGTTTACGAAAATAACGAGGCCATCTTCGCCGACAAGTCGGTAGACATCATTGTTGTGGCCACCCCCAACGATGTTCACGAGGCTCTCGTTGTAAACGGCCTTAAAAGCGGACATAACGTCGTCTGCGAAAAGCCTGTCGCACTGTCTGTCGAGGAGTTCGACCGTATGTGCGCCGCCGCTAAAGAGAGCGGAAAGATCTTCACCGTTCATCAGAACCGTCGCTGGGACGTAGATTTCCGCGCCGTTAAACAGGTTATAAATTCGGGCGAGATCGGCGAGGTCATCCGCATCGAGTCCCGTATTCACGGCTCACGCGGTATCCCCTCCGACTGGCGCTGTCATAAGGCACCGGGCGGCGGAATGATCCTCGACTGGGGCGTTCACCTTATCGATCAGATGCTTCAGCTCATTCCCGAAAAGATCACGGGGGTTAACTGCGTCTGCACCAACATCACCAACGACGAGGTCGACGACGGCTTCCGTCTTGAGCTCGACTTCGAAAGCGGAAAGACCGCCCACGTTGAGGTTGGTACATATAACTTTATCGCAATGCCCCGTTTTTATATGCAGTGTAAGGACGGCTCTCTTTACCTCACCGACTGGCAGCAGAAGGCCCATGTGGCAAGACTTACCGCCTGGTGTGAAAAGGACGTCACCCCCGTTCAGAATGCCGCAGGAATCACCAAGACCATGGCACCCCGCGACAGCTTGACCCTCGACGAATACGACATCGAGCGCCTTACCTCCGACGTTCACGAATATTACCGTAACCTCTGCGCCGCCATCGACGGCAAGGCCGAGATCATCGTAAAGCTTCCCGAGGTTCGCCGAGTTCTTTCGGTTATGGAAGCCTGCTTTAAGTCGGACGAAATTCATCAGACCCTTAAGGTAGATATTTAATGATTAAATACGCTACCATAGGCCGAGGAACCATCGCCGAGACCTTTATTGAGGGGGCAAGGCTGACGGGCCGCTTCTCCCTTGAAGCCGTATATTCCCGAAACGAGGAAACGGGCAGGGAGTTTGCCGAAAAATACGGCGCAAAAAAGGTATATACCACCCTTGAGGACCTTTGTGCCGACGAGGATATCGAGGCGGTTTATATCGCTTCGCCAAACGTCTGTCATTTCGAGCAAAGTAAGGCTCTGCTCCTTAGCGGCAAGCATGTTATCTGCGAAAAGCCCATCACCACAAACGCCAAGGCTTACGCTCTCCTTAAAGATATCGCCGACAGCGAGGGGCTTATATATATGGAGGCCATAATCCCCATATATACGAAATTCCGCGAGGCCATCAAGGACGCGCTGGGCGAGATCGGCAATATTTCTATGGCCAAGCTCGACTTTTGTCAGCGCTCTTCCCGTTACGATGCCTTTATGGCGGGGGAAGAGGTCAATATTTTCGATATGTCCCTCCACGCGGGAACCCTTATGGATTTAGGGGTCTACTGCGTTTATGCCGCGGTGGATCTTCTCGGTATGCCAAAGAGCATCACCGCCTCAGCCTCTTACCTCAGAAACGGCTGTGACGGCTCGGGTAGCGCAATTTTCGGCTACGACGGCTTTACCGCCGTGCTTTCCTACTCTAAAACGGGTCAGTCCACCACCCCCAGCGAAATAGTAGGGGACAGGGGAAGCCTGCAGATAGGCCGAATCGGTCTTTACGCCGAGGCAAGGCTTATAAAGGACGGGGAAACTGCCGACCTTACTCCCTTTACCGACAAGCCCGAGCTTATGGGAATGGAGGCCTCCGCCTTTGCCGACTTTATCGAGGGCAAGGACTTAGACAAATACGCAGCCGCATCAAGGCTTTGTATAGATGTTCATACCTGTATGGACGAAATTAAGAAATCAGCAAAAATTACAAGCAAATACGGATAGCCCGAGCCTGCCTAAAACGGCATAATTTCGGCGCTTTTCGGTTTGTCGTCGCTTATAAGCGACAGCTTTATAAGCTCCTCCGCTCCAAAAATCCCTCGAAATTCTACACCTTTTAGGTCGAAGAATTTTAAAGGAGAGAATTTTTGGCTGTGCGAGGCACAAAACGCAGTTAATCCTGACGGATTAACGAGTATTTTAACAATGCAAAGACGAAAATTCTCCCTTTAAAATCAGGTTCGGGTTATTCGTGTTTGCTTATATTAGGAGGAAAACATATGAAACTTGGTATCGTTAGTGCAATCTACGACGGATTCACCTTCGAGGAAATGATCGACCACGCATCAAGCGTCGGCTACGAGTGTGTAGAGGTTGCCTGCTGGCCTCACGGAAAGGCAGAGCGCCGTTATGCAGGCGTTTCCCACATCGATGTGGATAACACCTCGGCAGACTATATCGCTTATATTAAAGACTACTGCGCAAAAAAGAATATTTCAATTTCTTCCCTCGCCTTCTACCCCAACACTATGGACGGCGACCTTGCAAAGCGTCAGGCCGCTATCGATCATCTTAAGAAGGTCATCAATATGTCGGCTCTTCTCGGCGTTAATATGGTTACCACCTTTATCGGCCGTGATCAGACCAAAACGGTCGAAGAAAACCTCGAAATATTTAAAGAGGTTTGGCCTCCCATCATAAAGCTGGCAGAGGAAAAGGGCGTTAAGGTAGCAATTGAAAACTGCCCCATGCTCTTCGGCGCCGATCAGTGGCCCGGCGGACAGAATCTCTTCACTACTCCCAAGCTCTGGAGAAAGATGTTCGAGCTTCTTCCCTCGGATAATTTCGGCATCAACTACGACCCCTCTCACTTCATCTGGCAGCAGATCGACTACGTAAAGCCCATCTACGAGTTCAAGGATAAGATCTTCCACGTTCACTATAAGGATATCAAGGTCTACGAGGATAAGCTCAACGATGTTGGTATTATGGCCTATCCCCTCGAGTATATGAGCCCGAAGCTTCCCGGCTACGGCGATGTTGACTGGGGCAAGTACGTTTCCGCCCTTACCGACATCGGCTATGAAGGACCCACCTGCGTTGAGGTTGAGGATAAGGCCTTCGAGGGAAGCCGCGAGCGAATTCTCAATTCCTGCGTACTTTCCTACCGCTATATGAAGCAGTTTGTAATCTAATTCGTACTTTTTTTCCGAGGAGGAATTTATTATGGCAGATAAAAAAATTCGTATCGGTATAATCGGTACCGGCGGAATCTCCCACAGTCACATCAAAGCATATCTCCGTCAGCCCGATGTAGAGATAGTTGCAGGCTGTGACCTTATCCCCGGCAAGGCTGAAGCAGCCTTCACCGAGCTTGAGGTTCCCGCAGGAGCAAAGTTCTTCACCGATTATAAGGAAATGCTCGATACCGTGGAGCTCGACGCGGTTTCGGTCTGCACCTACAACCGCACCCACGCAGAATGTGCTATCGCCGCACTCGATAAGGGACTTGACGTGCTTCTCGAGAAGCCCTTCACCGTAACCTTAGAGGAAGCGGTTGAGGTTATGAAGGCCGAGAAAAGAAGCGGCAGGTTCGTTTCGGTCGGCTTCCAGCCCCGTTTTGACGCAAATATGCAGATGATCAAGAAGATCGTTCAGTCGGGCGAGCTTGGCCGCATCTACTACGTTCAGACGGGCGGCGGTCGCCGTCACGGAATCCCCGTAGGCTGGTCCACCACCTTTATCGAGGAGGATAAGGCAGGCCTCGGCGCACTTGGCGACATCGGCTGCTACTCCATCGACCTTGTTATGAACGCTCTCGGAAATCCGAAGCCCCTTACCGTTACGGGAACCGCTACCGATTTCTTCGGAAAGAACCCCGATTCCTACGGAGAAGGAAAAAAATACTGCGCCGATATCTTCGGTGTTGACGATTTTGCCTCGGCTTATATCCGTCTTGAGGGCGGCATCATCCTCGATTTCAGAATCGCTTGGTATATGCACCTCGACACCCCCGGCGACACCATCATTATGGGAACAAAGGGCTCCCTCCGCGTTCCCTCAACCGACTGCTGGAACGGCTCCTTCAACAAGCCCATGACCATCTATCACGACGTTGCAGGAGTTGCCACTCAGACCGAGGTTCCTCTGCTCCCCGCGACCACCGATCTTTGGGACAGAAAGATCCGCTCCTTCCTCGACGCCCATAAAAACGGCGGCGAGGCGCCCGTTCCCACAAGTCAGATCGTCTACAATCAGGCTATCCTTGACGGTATCTTCCGCTCCAACGAGGCAGGCCGTGAGGTAGAGGTTGATATACCTGAGATTTAGTGACGAGGGTCGCAATTTATTGCGGCGAATGAAACAGATTTGATTTCATCATCAAAAAATAGGGTCGTTAGGCGTTTGCTAACCCCATTTTTATAAATAATTATTTTATGGAGGTATTCCACAATGGCAGAAGCATTAGACAAGTCCTTAGACGCTTTTAAGGACGTGAAAAACGAAAAGGCAATCGACGCATCCAAAAAGGTTAAGATCGGTATCATCGGTACCGGCTGGATCGCAGAAGCACACATCAACGCTTACAAGAAGCAGACCGACGTAGAGGTTGTAGCTCTTGCAGACCTCGTTCCCGGCAAGGCTGAGGCCTTCAAGGAAAAGTACGGCGTAGAAGGCGCCCGTTGCTACAGCAGCGACGTAGAGCTCCTTGCAAACGAGAAGGACCTCGACGGTGTTTCTATCTGCACCTACAACTGTCAGCACGCACCCTGCGCTATCCATGCTCTTGACGCAGGCATTAACGTAATGCTCGAGAAGCCCTTCACCGTAACCTTAGAAGAGGCTATCGAGGTTATGAAGGCCGAGAAGAGAAGCGGTAAGATCCTTACCATCGGCTTCCAGCCCAGAATGAGCGAGAATATGCAGATGATCAAGAAGATCGTTGAATCCGGCGAGCTCGGCGACGTCTACTACATCCAGGCAGGCGGCGGACGCCGTCAGGGAATTCCCTTCCCCTACGGCACCACCTTCATCGAGAAGGAGACCGGCGGACTCGGCGCTCTCGGTGATATCGGATGCTATTCTCTCGATATGCTCCTCGGCGCTGTCGGCTATCCGAAGCCCCTTACCTGTACCGGTTACGTTTCCGCCTTCTTCGGAAAGGATCCCAATTATGCAGGCTATCAGGCAGCAGGTCATCCCGAGTACGCTGAGAAGTTCGGCGTTGACGATTTCGCAGCCGCATTCGTAAGACTTGAGGGCGGAATCATCCTCGACTTCCGTATTTCCTGGGCAATGCATATGGATACCTGCGGCGACGCTCTTATCCTTGGTACCAAGGGCGGTCTCCGTATCCCCTCTACCGAATGCTGGAACGGCGAATTCAACAAGCCCCTTAAGATCTACAAGAACGTCGGCGGAAAGAACCTCGACTTCGAAGTTCCCTATTCTCCCTCGGGCGACCTCTTCGGCAAGAAGATCCGCTCCTTCGTAGATTCCATCAAGGAAAACGGCGCTCCCACCGTTCCCTCCTCCGAGATCATCTACAACCAGGCTATCCTCGACGCTATTGCTAAGTCCAGTGAAATCGGCCGCGAAATCGAGATCGTAATTCCTGAGGTTTAATATTTTTTCAGGATGTGTAAACTGAGGATTAGGGAAAAGGGAAGAGGGAAGAGAGGATTTTCAAAGATTCTCTCAAATCGCAAAGCTTTCCCTAATCCCTTATCCCTCGTCCCTAACGCATAAAACCTTACTATATAAGGAGAAAATTATGATTGATTTTCCTATCGCATTACAGCTTTATTCTGTTCGTGACGATATGGCCGCCGATTTTGAGGGCACCCTCAAAAAGGTCAAGGCTTTAGGCTACGACGGCGTAGAGTTCGCAGGCCTTTTCGGCCGCTCTGCCGCCGAGGTCAAGAAGCTGTGCGCCGAGATCGGACTTACCCCCATTTCTGCTCACGTTCCCTTCGTTGATATGATGAACGACCCCGAGCTGCTTAAGGTTTATAAGGAGATCGGCTGTGAGTTCGTAGTTATTCCTTACCTCACCGAGGAATACCGCCCCGGTCAGCCTAAATTTAGGGAGGTTATCGACGGCGCTAAGTTCCTCGCAGGAAAATGTAAGGAGCTGGGCCTTAAGCTCTGCTACCACAACCACGACTTCGAGTTCGTTAAGGTTGGAAACGAGTACGCTATCGACATCCTTTACGCAGAGGTTCCCGAGCTTATGCCTCAGTTTGACACCTGCTGGGTAAAGGTTGGCGGCGAAAATCCCGCAGAGTACGTAAGAAAGTATGCAGGCCGTGAGGAGATCCTCCACCTTAAGGATTTCGTCGGCTCTAAGAGCGAGAATATGTATGCTCTTATCGGAATCGACGAGAACGAGAAGAAGGACCTTGACGCCAATAAGTTCGAGCTTCGTCCCGTTGGCTGCGGCGTTCAGAACTTCCCCGAGATCCTTGCCGCCGCTAAGGAGGTTGGCATCCGCTGGGTCGTTGTTGAGCAGGATAACCCCTCAATGGGCAAAACTCCCCTCGAGTGCGCAGAGACCTCTATCGGCTATCTTAAAGCACTTTAATAAAAAAAGACCCGAAAGGGTCTTTTTTTATTCTATCTCCTGTTCAATGGCTCTGAAATATTCGGTGTCGAAAAAGTCGGGAATAGATATTTCAAGTCCGTCGCACAGCTTTTTTATGGTTGCGATGCCGGGGTTTTTGCTCTGCCCATAGAAAATCGATTTAACGGTGGTATAGGGTACCCCCGAAATTGAAGCAAGCTTACAAAAATTAAGATCGCGCTCATAACAAAGCTCTTCAAAACGCCGTTTAACAGCTTCGGTAATTCTCATTATAATCACTCCTGATAAGAATATTTTATATTCATTATCGGGAGGATTTAGACTATAAATTATACGATTATACTATATATAGTCTGTTTTTGATGTCTGCCGCGGTGTTTTTGATGAAATCCTTTGGAGAACAGTTTAATCCTGCAGAGATAAGAGCTTGACACATTTCTTTTTCGACCTGTTTTGAAGAAATTCCCTCTCTTTTTGCAATCGTTTGTAAAATTTCTTTATATTTCAACTTTTTTCACCTCCTGTATCGACATTATACTATATATAGTCTATAAATGTGTGTCGAACCTTGTCGATGAAAAAAATATAAATTTTCATAAAAGCCAAACGGTGTATTTTGTAGGGGGCGGTGGTACGGCTTATGCCCAGACCCTTTTGTCGCTTCGCGACATTTCCCCTATGAGGGGAATCCCCTCAACGACCCGAG
>SFWF01000061.1 GCA_004560045.1 bacterium
CACCACCGCTGCGGCGGTCCCCCTCCCCCGCTGGGGAATGCCGAGAGAACACCCTCTTTAAAGGTTCGTCAAATCCCTAATCGGGGCTTCCTAACGGGTCTTTTTTTAGTGGACAGAGGACAGACAGATACCGAAATAATTTAGGGACAGAGGGCCCGGGGCCTAGGGCCGCAGTGGACAGTGAACAGAAAAGAGTAACGCCTTCGGCGTGAGTAGCGCTGCGCGCGAGTAATAAGAGTGAAGAAAGCAAAATTGCTTAGGTATCCGTGTAGGGGTCGGTGGTACGGCTTACGCCCAGACCCTTTTGTCGCTTCGCGACATTTCCCCTATGAGGGGAATCCCCTCAACGACCCGAGCGAAGTTTAATGTTTGATATTTTCCCGTTTTGTTTTGCGGAGTAGGTTTCTACTCATCCACCACTACGTGGTCCCCCTTCCCTGCTAGGGAAGGCCGACGGATACCGAAGCAGTCTTATTTTCGATATCCGTTTTTAATTTTTAATTTTTAATTTTCAACTTTCAATTCTCAATTTTATCCGCGCCTCTTCCCTCGGCCCTAGTCCCCGGGCCCTCGTCCCTAACAAAAAAAGACCCCCTTCGAAGGGTCTTTTTTAAATTCCAAGCAATCTTTTTGCGTTTCCCGAGAGGATAAGCTCCTGCTCCTCAGCCGTAAGGGGGAGGCCGCGGAAGATCTTAAGCTCCTCGTCGGCGCGGCTCCAGGGAGAATCGGAGCCGAAAAGGATCTTATCGGCGCCGTGCTTCTTTACTATTCGTAAAAAGCGGTCGCGGTGGTAATATTTAAAGCCCATGGAGGTATCAAGATAGACGTCCTCGCCCGCAAGCTCCTCCTCGACCTCTTTCCATTGACCGAGGCCGCCGAGATGGGCCGCAATTATAGTTCCGCCGCCGAGCTCTCGCCTTATTTTGGCGAACTTTGCGGGGGTAGAATGAACAGGAGGAGGAAAGGCGGGGTCGTTTCCCGCGTGGAACATCAATATAAGTCCGCGGCTTATTGCATAGTCGTAGATCCTCATCATTTTCGGGTCGTCCAGCTCGAAGCCCTGATACTCGGGATGCAGCTTTATTCCGGGAAGACGGAGGGTACAGATAAAGTCGATATCACGCTTATAATCGTCGGTTTCGGGGTGAATTCCACCGAAGGATCTGAGGTATTTTCCCGTTATCTGATGTGCCCAGAGGTTGACCGTTTTGGTCTGACTCGGCTTGGTAACGACGGGCTGTACAACCGAAAGGTCGACCCCGAATTTCTCCATATTCTCAATAAGCCCCATAGAGCTTCCGTCGGAGCAGGGGGTATAAGCGTTATTACTGCCCGCAACCAGCGAAGAGATGGCTCTTTCGGCAATATTTACGGGGAAAGCGTGGGTATGAAAATCTATTACCATAAAAACTCCTCCAAAAATATTATGCCCGACGGCCTCGGGCATAAACAAAAATCATCTAAGTTTTGATAAAGCCTTTTGTATTGCTATTCCACAAGGGGCGGCAATTATTGCGGCCGCAAGGATTTCAACAGTTCCGTTTAGTGCAATTGCCACGCTGAAAATGTTTTTAATTGCGCCAAATAGATCAACCATAGCTCCGCCGCCAAAAATGTTTATTGCCGTAAGGACTAACGCTGTATTAGAAAAGGTTCCGCAAAGGGCAGCAAATAGAGACGGCATATATTCTTTGTTTTTTTCAAAAAAGAAAAACAAGGAAACGAACAAAATTGCAACAACAATTCCAACGATTACCGAAGCAACGGTAATATGTGAAATATTCTGACAAAGAAGTCCCGCAAAAGCAGAAACTGCCGCTATAGTTAAAACCTTTAGCAGGATGTCGGTAAGCTTATGCTTGTTTGCAAGCAATGCCAACCGATAAAAAGCAACCACTAACACACCAACGATCATTCGTGGTATAATCGAAATGCGCGGATCAAGGAATATGGCGGCATCTGCTGTACCGTTCGCCATTGCATACAGCAAACAAGAGACACCCCAAACAGCACCCAAAATCAGACCACAAGAATAGGAGTTAAGTGAAATTGCTCCTAAAATTACAATAATGTGGACTGTGGTTATGCTGAGGCCGAAAGGGATGGTGATGTAACCTACATACGGAATGAAGGTCATCGCAACGATAATTGCACCGAACATAGAAAGCAAAGTCAGACGAAAAATCGTTGCTTTAAGATTTGTTTTTTTCATATTTTTTACCTCCGATACTGCTCCTTTTGGGATGCAGTTCATTTATTTTAAAACCGCAAAAGCGGAATTAAACGGAAATTTATTAGGAAAAGGGGAAATGGGAAAGGGGAAAGGTTAGGGACAAGGGCCTTTGGCCGCAGTGGACAGTGGTCAGTGATCAGTGGTCAGAAAAGAGTAGCGCTGTGCGCGAGGAATAAGAGCGAAGAAAACGAAATTGCTTCGGTATCCGTGTAGGGGTCGGCGTCTCGACGACCCGAGCGGAATTTAATGTTTGATAAAGTAAAGTTTGGACATTTTCCCGTTTAGTTTTGAGGAGTAGGTTTCTACTCATCCACCACTTCGTGGTCCCCCTTCCCCCAAGGGAAGGCTGACGGATACCGAAGCAATCTTTTTTTCGATATCCGTTACTCTTTTTACTCGCGCGTAGCGCTACTCACGCCGAAGGCGTTACTCTTTTCTGTTCACTGTACACTGTCCACTGTTCACTGCCCTCTGTCCACTGTCCACTGTTCACTGTTAATTGTTCTTCTCGTAAATAAGGCGAAGGCCGTCGAGCAGCAGGTGTTCGTTATAGATAATATCGCTTTTACAGTAGGTTATAATTTCCCTTGAAAGGCCGCCCGTTGCAACTACGGTTGCGGGCTCGCCCAGCTCCTCCTGCATACGGTCGATAAGGCCGTCCAGCATTGCGGCGGTACCGAGTATTATTCCCGACTGCATACAGTCGACGGTGTTTTTACCGATAACCGATTTCGGTGCGGTCGCTCCGATAGCGGGAAGGGCGGCGGTGCCTTCGGCCAGAGCCTTAAGGGTAAGGCGGACGCCTGCTCCGATAGAGCCCCCTAAAAAGGCGCCGTTTTTATCCAGCACAGAAATGGTCGTAGCGGTACCCATATCGATAATAATGCAGGGCATTGTATATTCGTGCAGGGCTCCGACCGCTCCTGCCGCAAGGTCGGCACCGAGCTGAGCAGGGTTGTCGATCTTGATGTTAAGGCCGGTCTTGACTCCGGGACCCAGCATAAGGGGTACGGTATCGCAAAGGAGGGCAACTGCGGCCGAGACAGCGGCTCCGACAGAGGGAACTACCGCCGAAATTATACAGTCCTCGATAAGATAGGCTTCCTCGCCGTGAAGGTCGAGGAGGTTTTTTATGTCGACGGCATATTCGTCGGAGGTCTTTTTCGCGTCGGTGGAAAGCCTTGCGGTAAAGCGCAGGATATCCCCGTCGAAAACTCCCAAGGTGATATTCGTATTACCGATATCGATAGCCAGCAGCATAATTTTTGCTCCTTTTCTGTTTGCTTACCTTTTTTTCCGCATACATTCTACCACTATTATTCTCATTTTTCAAGATGATTTCCGAATAAAACCCAATCTCGGGCAAAAAAAGACCTCAAAAAGTAACTATCCTGCTACCCTTTGCGAAAATTATCGCTTGCAGAGACGGTAGGTATGTGGTATTATAAAAGCGTATGTAAATCCTTATGAAACGAGGTTTAAAAATGTCATATTGCTTGGCTATAGATATCGGCGCCTCCAGCGGCCGACACATTTTGGGCGAGCTTAAAAACGGAAGGCTCGAAACAAAGGAAATATACCGCTTCGAAAACGGCTTTAAGGAGCAGGACGGTACCCTTATCTGGGATATCGAAAAGCTTACCGCCGACGTGGTTGCAGGTATTGCCGAATGCGGCAGGCTCGGCCTTATTCCCGAAACGGTCGCAATAGATACCTGGGGCGTCGACTATGTGCTGTTTGACGGGGAGGGGAAGGAGCTCCTGCCCTGCGTTTCCTACCGCGACGGTCGTACCGCTTCGGCCGTAGAGGAGGTCTTCTCGGTCGTTTCTAAGGAGGAGCTTTACGCTAAAACGGGCATTCAGACACAGCCCTATAACACCATTTTTCAGCTTTGGTGCGATAAAAAGTCGGGCAAGCTGGACGGAGCAAAACGGCTTCTTATGATACCCGAATATCTGTCTTTCCGCCTTACGGGAGTTATGAAAAACGAGTATACCAACGCTTCCACCACGGGTCTCGTTAACGCCGACAGTAAAAAAATCGACCAAGAGGTCTGTGAAAGGTTAGGCATCGACCCGAGACTTTTCGGCGAGCTTAATCTCCCCTCGGCCTATATCGGAAACTTTTCCGAGGAAATCAAAGCCAAGGTCGGCTTCGACGCTAAGGTCATCTTCTGCCCCAGCCACGACACCGCTTCGGCTGTTGCCGCCTGCCCCATTGACGAAAACGCCGTTTTCATCTCCTCGGGCACCTGGAGCCTTGTGGGAACCGAAAATCTTTACCCCGTTACCACCCCCGAGGCCATGGCCGCCAACTTCTCCAACGAGGGGGGCATAAACTACCGCTTCCGCTTCCTTAAAAACATTATGGGAATGTGGCTTTTTCAGAACATCCGAAAGAATTTAGATAAGAAATTCACCTACGACGAAATGATGGAGATGGCTATGGCCAGCAGCTACGACAGGCTCATCGACCCCACCGACGACTGCTTCTTAGCCCCCGAAAATATGGTTGGGGCCATCCGCGCATATCTTGGCGAGCCCGACCTTCCCATAGGGGACCTGCTTAAAAGCGTTTATCTCTCCCTTGCGACTTCTTATAAAAACACCGTCGAGGAGATCGAAAAGGTCGCAGGCAAAAAGGTCGACCGCATAGCAATTGTGGGCGGAGGAAGCAAGGATAAATATCTGAATCAGCTCACCAAGGAGTACACCGGCCGCCGCGTTACGGTAGGACCCACCGAGGGCACCGCCGCAGGCAACCTTATTTCACAGCTTATCTATCTTGACCCCACCCTCGACCTTGAGGGTGCAAGAAGGATAGTTATAAACACCTTTGAAATTCAGGAGGTATAGGATATATGAACAGATACGAAGAAGCAAAAAAGCTTTATGCCGAGCTCGGTGTTGACACCGACGCCGCCATTAAAGCCCTTAAGACCGTTCCCGTTTCGCTCCATTGCTGGCAGGGCGACGACGTAAGAGGCTTCGACCAGAAGGTCGACGCGCTTTCGGGCGGTATTCAGACCACGGGCAACTACCCCGGTCGCGCAGGTACTCCCGAGGAGCTTATGGCCGACCTTGACCTGGCCCTTTCCCTCTGCCCGGGAACAAAGAAGATAAATCTTCACGCCTGCTACGCTATTTTCGACGAGGAAAACGGCGGCTGGGTCGACCGCGACAAAATCGAGCCCAAGCACTTTAAAAAGTGGGTCGATTTCTGTAAGGAAAGAGGCCTCGGAGCCGACTTCAACCCCACCTTCTTCTCTCATCCCAAGTGTGACCCCTTAACCCTTTCCTCGACAAACGAGGAGACGAGAAGGTTCTGGATAGAGCACGGTAGGGCCTGCATCAGAATCTCGGAGTATCTCGCTAAGGAGCTGGGTCAGCCCTGCATTATGAATATATGGACGGGAGACGGCTTTAAGGATATTCCCGCCGACCGAATGGGTCCCCGAATCCGCTATAAGGAGTCTATCGACGCAATCCTTGCCGAGCCCTTCGATTTTGACCTCGTTAAGCCCTGCGTAGAATCTAAGGTCTTCGGAATCGGCGTTGAGGCCTACACCGTAGGCAGTGCCGAATTCTCCCTTTCCTACGCCGCCGCAAACAAGGATAAGTGCATCCCCCTTATGGATAACGGTCACTATCATCCTACCGAGGTGGTTTCGGACAAGATCCCTGCCCTCCTTGCCTTCTTCGATGAAATTGCCCTTCACGTAACCCGCGGAATCCGTTGGGACTCCGATCACGTGGTGCTTTTAGACGACGAGACCAGAGAAATTGCCAAAGAAATCGTAAGAACGGGCGGTATAGACGGCCGAGTTAAAATTGCCCTCGACTATTTCGACGCCTCCATCAACCGCATTTCGGCCTGGACGGTAGGCTTCAGAAATATGCAGAAGGCCCTGCTTATGGCAATGGTCACCCCCAATAACGAGCTTACCAAACTTCAGGTAGCAGGCGACTGGACCGAGCTTATGGTTCGTCAGGAGGAGCTTAAGACCCTTCCCTTCGGCGATATCTGGGACGAGTACTGTAAAGAGTGCGGAGTTCCTGCCGACCGAAAGTGGTTTGAGATAGTTAAAGATTACGAGAAAGAAGTTTTATCAAAGAGAGGATAATAAAAATGAAAGACATCTTAACCGCGCCCTTTGTGGACGAAATGAAAAGAGCGACCGCAAATATGTACCGACAGGGCTGGGACGAGCGTAACGGCGGTAACATCAGCTATATGCTCGAGGAAGAGCAGGTTGCCGAGTATCTCGATTTGAATAAGGTCCTCCGCACCATTCCCACAGGCTTTGACGCTAGCGATCTTATCGGAAAGATCTTTATCGTTACGGGTACGGGTAAATATTTTAAGAACGTTGAGCTCGACCCCGAGACCAACCTCGGTATCATCCGCATAGCTAAGGACGGCACCACCGCCGAGCTTCTTTGGGGCTATAAGGACGGAGGCAGGTTTACCTCCGAGCTTCCCGCTCACCTTATGAGCCATATGGTTCGTCTTAAAAAGGACCCCAACCATCGTATCATTATGCACACCCATCCTACCTACACCCTTGCAATGACCCATATTCACGAGCTTGACGACAAGAAGTTCACACATACCATCTGGGAAATGTGCACTGAGTGTATCGTAGTGTTCCCCGACGGAATCGGCGTTCTTCCCTGGATGGTCTGCGGCACCAACGAGATCGGTATCGCCACCGCCAAGAAGATGGAGGAATACCGCCTCGTCGTTTGGGGACTTCACGGAATCTACGGCGCAGGTAGGGATATGGACGAGACCTTCGGCCTTATCGAGACGGTTGAAAAGGCCGCTCAGCTTTATATGCTCACCGCCCATATGCCCCACGTAAACACCATATTAGACCCCGAGCTTAAGGCCGTTGCCGAAGCCTTCGGCCTCGATTACAGAAAGGATTTTCTTAACCTGTAATTTACAAAAAGGCAACTTTTTTCGGTCTTTCCTTGTCGGAAAGGCCGATTTTTGCTTATTATAGCAATATTTGTCTATAAAATAGCATAGTATTGACTTGTAAAACGGCGCGGTTTCCTTTAAAATAAAACTACCATAGCAAAAACTGTCCGTTTGGAGGAAAAAATTATGATTAAAGTAACGATTTATAACGAAGGCGTTCACGAAAAAACCGAGAAATGTGTTGCCGACGTATACCCCGAGGGTATTCACGGTCAGCTCAAAAAGGTTCTTTCCGACGAGTTCGAAGTATCCACATATACCTTAGAGACGGTCGGTGAGATAACCGAAGAGGTTTTAAAAAATACCGACGTTCTAATTTGGTGGGGTCATATGGCCCATCAAGATGTTCCCGACGAGGTGGCCGCCCGTGTCCGCGACGCGGTACATAGCGGTATGGGGCTCGTTGCCCTTCATTCGGCACATCACAGTAAGCCTTTTAAGCTCCTTATGGGCACCAAGTGCAACCTTCTCTGGCGCTGTAACGACGACTTTGAAAGGGTTTGGAAGGTAAAGCCTGCTCATCCCATCGCTCAGGGCGTCGGCGACTTTATATATCTCGAGCACGAGGAGGTCTACGGCGAGCCTTTCGGAATCCCCGACCCCGACGAGGTAGTTTTCATCTCCTCCTACGAGGGCGGAGAGGTCTTCCGTTCGGGCTGCTGCTACACCCGCGAGCTTGGCAGGATCTTCTATTTCCAGCCCGGTCACGAAAGCTATCCCACGTATTATAACGAGGAAATTATAAAGGTCATCAAAAACGCGATAAACTGGGCCTATTCCCCCTATAGAAGCGACCGCGGAATAGACTGTCGTCACGTAAAGATCCCCACCACCGTTTTAGAGGACGTTAAATAATAAAACCGTGAAAAAAGCGGTTTTATATTACGGACTTATAATCCTTTTCGTCGTATTGTTCGTTTTGGGCTTCTTTATAACCCCTTGGCTCTCCCTCGCGGCATTCGTTCCGCTTATCGTCGGACTTATTCTCCTGATACGCTGGCGGGTTATGAAGAAATGACGAAGATTAAATTTTAAGCTTATCCCGTTTGATTCGGTGGTAAGGTTTCTACTCATCCACCACGGCGGTGGTCCCCCTTCCCTGCTAGGGAAGGCCGAGAGAAACGCAAATTTTTAATTTTCGAAAAACTAATATCT